>JAFGWZ010000265.1 GCA_016936905.1 Deltaproteobacteria bacterium
AAGTCCGATCTCTGCGTTACGCTGCATCTCTCGTCACTGCGGCGTACCATAAGTACGCCTCATTCCTCGAGATTTGCAAGCCTTGATATCGGCCTTTTTACAAAGCCGTCTGAATGTGGACTTTTTACGAGACCGTCATTAGTGGTCAGTGACAATCTTTGAGAAATCCGCTACCCGATGAAAGAGTTTCGATATTTCGTCCAGGAGGGACAACCTGTTGAACTTCACCTTTTCGTCTTCCGCCATGACGAGGACGGAATCGAAGAAGATATCCACCGGTTCCCTCAGCCGGGCCATCTCTATCAGTGCTTCTCTGTCATTGCCGTTATCGAGATGGGAGGCGGCTTTATCCCTTATTTCAAGAAATGCGCCGTGGAGATTTTTTTCCTCCACGGTTTCGAACAGGGCTGGATCGACGGCCCCGCCTGCGAAATCCTTGAGGATATTGCCCACCCGTTTGAACGCGATGGCGAGGGGCTCGAAATCGGGATGTGACTTGAACGCTTCCATTGCTTCTATCTTCTTCAATGCCCGCACAAGATCGGTGATGTCGACGGAAAGGACGGCGTCGACCACATCATAGGGATGCCCCTGGGACATGAGCTGATTCTCGAATCTGCCTTTGAAGAACGCCAGCACGTCAGATCTGATTTCATCGGGAGATCGCTTGAGCTTCTTGCCGAGGATGGCGATACTTTCTTCGATGAGTTCGTCGAGGCGAAGGGGGTACTGCTTCTCAAGAATGATATTGATGATTCCCAGTGCCTGCCGTCTCAGCGCGTAGGGATCGGCCGTTCCCGTCGGAATGACATTGATGCCGAAGAAGCCGACGATCGTGTCTATTTTATCGGCAATGCTGACGATCGCTCCTTCGTCGGTCGTCGGGAGATCGCCGCCGGCGGCGGTGGGAAGATAGTGCTCGTAAATGGCGGTGGCGACAACGGGATCTTCACCCTGGATGAGGGCGTATTCCCGCCCCATGATTCCCTGAAGTTCCGGAAACTCATAGATCATCTGCATTTCCAGGTCGGCTTTGCAGAGGGTTGCCGCCCGGGAGACCCGGTCTTTCAGCTCCGGATTGATACGTCTGGTGATATAGTCCGCCAGTTCCCTGAACTGCGTTACTTTGTCGTATGACGTGCCGAGCTGGCTGTGAAACACCACGTCCTTGAGCTCTTCAAGCTTATTCTCGAGGGGAATTTTCTGGTCTTCTTCGAAGAAGAACCGGGCATCGGCGAGGCGGGCCCGGATGACCTTTTCATTTCCCGCGGCGACGACGGCAGGGTCCCGCGCCACGGTATTGTTGACGGTGATGAAATAAGGGAGGAGCCTGCCGCTGCTGCTGTCGATAACGGGGAAGTATTTCTGGTGCGACATCATCGACGTGGTGAGAACTTCTTTGGGAAGGTCAAGATACTCCTCTTCAAACGTTCCTCGGACAATGGAGGGATATTCAACCAGAAACGTCACTTCTTCCAGAAGATCGGCATTTTCGAGGACGGCCCCTGAAACCGCTTCAGCCGCCTTGCCTGCTTCCTCCGATATGATCGCCCGCCGTTCACCAGGGTCGACAATGACATGATGGTTCCGCGTTTGTGTGAGGTAGTCGTCAAAGCCGGAAACCTCGAATGCCTCCGGGTTCATGAACCGGTGCCCGTAACTCTTGCTGCCGCTTGAAACGTTTTCAAGTTTGAAGGGGATAACTGAACCGCCGAATATGGCCAGAATCCAGTGAATCGGCCGGGCAAAGCGGAGATCAAGATTCATCCAGCGCATCGATTTCTTGAAGGGGAGTGAAACGATAAATTTCGGCAGCAGTTCGGACAGCAGCTCTGCCGTGTCTTCTCCCGTGATATGTTTTCGGGCACAGAGGTATTCTCCCTTGTCTGTCGATATCGTTTCAAGCTCGGAGATATCCAGTCCCTGGCCCTTGGCAAAACCGAGGGCGGCCTTTGTCGGATTCCCGTTCTCGTCATAGGCGACCCGCTTTGCCGGGCCCAGCTTTTCAACAACCTGGTCTTCCTGGCGCTCTGCGACATCCTGTACGCACAGGCACAGGCGTCGTGGCGTGGCCAGGGCAGTTACGGCGCCGTGCCCTATCCGGATGTCTGACAGTTCGCGGGAGATATTTTTCTTCATATCTTCAATCGCCTTCGGGAGGAAGGCGGCCGGTATTTCTTCCGTTCCTATTTCAAGCAGTAATTCCTTACCCATGAGAATGAATCTCCTCTGTGTATTTGGTCCGTCGTACGGTTATCGTTTACTCCATTTGCCGATCAGGGGATATCCCATTTCTTCACGCTGTTTCATGTATCCCTCAGCGCTGAGACGGGCAAGATTTCTCACCCGCTGAATATAGCTGGTTCGCTCGGTGACACTGATCGCCCCCCGCGCGTCGAGGATATTGAATACGTGGGAACATTTCAGGCAGTAATCGTAGGTGGGGAGGACAAGTCCACGCTCGGCCATCTTTTCCGATTCCTCCTCATACATATCAAAAAGCTTCCTCAGCATGGTCATGTCGGCTTCTTCGAAATTATAGATGGAAAATTCGACCTCTCCCTTGTGGTGAACATCCCCGTATCTGATGCCGTGTCCCCACTCGAGGTCATATACGTTATCCACCTTCTGAAGGTACATGGCGATCCGCTCGATACCGTAAGTGATTTCAGCGCAGACCGGATGCAGATCGAAGCCCCCCACCTGCTGGAAATAGGTGAACTGGGTAATCTCCATCCCGTCGAGCCATACCTCCCATCCGAGGCCCCACGCTCCCAGCGTGGGCGATTCCCAGTCGTCTTCCACGAACCTGATGTCATGGTCGAGAGGGTCGATACCGAAACTCCTGAGTGAGTTTATGTAGAGGTCCTGTATCTCCAGGGGCGAGGGTTTCATGATAACCTGATACTGGTAGTAGTGCTGAAGCCTGTTCGGGTTTTCCCCGTATCTGCCGTCGGTGGGCCGGCGGGAGGGTTCGACATATGCCACATTCCATGGCTCCGGACCGAGGGACCGTAAAAAGGTCGCGGGATTAAAGGTGCCGGCGCCGACCTCGATATCGTATGGCTGCTGTATGATGCATCCCTGATCCGCCCAGTAATTATCAAGGGCTAATATCAATTCCTGAAAGGTCATGGAGCTTCCTCCGTTAGAGAACGGCCGTGGGCCGCACGTATTTGATTGCGCGAAACTATCATTATGGAAATATCGTGTCAAGATAAATGTAACTGTTTAATTCTTGTGAAGTTTTTGATGTAGTGCCGGCATTGCGAAAAAATGTCATACCCCCGATTTATTTTCCACTATTCCCTGGATCTGACGGAGGATCTTAAGAGACTTTACCTGTTTGCCGATGGTATGTTCGATGATACTGCAGAGGACCGCCTCACTTTCCTTAAGAGACTGTCGGGAGAGAGACAGGCGGTTGATCTTATCGATATCGATCTCTTTGCTCATGAGAAGGGCCTTCAGCGTTCCCACCGATACGGGGATCTGAGGCCTTCCGTTATCACGGCATCGGCCGCACCGGATTCCTCCGTCGATGACTGAGAAACAGGGCTTTTCGATCCCGTCGACCGGGGTGTTACAGACAATGCACCGGTCCAGAACGGGATCATATCCCGAATATCTCAGGAGGCGCAGTTCAAAGAAATGGATGAGATCGTCCGAATACATGTTCGCATCGACAAGATCGAGGAAGGCCTTCACATGGTTAAACAGAACGAGGCTCTTCTTGCCTTCAAGCGTCATGTGATCGATCAGCTCTATCATGTAAGACGCCCCAAGCAGCTTTTCAAGGTCATTGCGGATGCCGGAATAGTGGTTGACGACATCGCAATTTTCGATAAGCGCCAGCCCCGATCCTCTCGAACGTGACAGCATCACCGTCGACAGGGAGAAGAGCTCAAGCGCGTTGGCAAATCGCCTGGTGCTCCGACGGGCGCCCTTGGCAATGCCCTTCAGCTTGCCGTAACGATCGGTATAGAAGGTAACGATACGGTCGGAATCGCCGTAGTCGATGGCCCCGAGGACAAAGCCGGAAGTTTTATATGTCGTTCGTCCCCTGCTTTTTATCATGGCTGTTTCCCGAGGTTCGCTTTCCTGTTCATCATGTAAAAACCTTCAGAAAAATGGCGGCAAGCCCGAGAAACGAGAGAAAACCGAACGCATCCGTGAAGGCGGTCAGGAAGATGTGAGATCCGAGGGCGGGATCGGCCCTGAGCCATTTGAGGCTCAGAGGTATCAATGTTCCCACCAGTGTCCCCACGAAAACATTGATGATCATGGCAAGCCCCAGCACGAGACCGAGAACGGGAATCCCCTTCCAGAGATATGCGATGGCACCGATGACGACGCCTACGGCCACGCCGTTGGTGATGCCCACCGATACCTGCCGCATAAGGGCTTTCTTCGAGTTTTCAAATGTTATTTCTCCAAGGGCAAGCCCCCTGACGATCAGCGTGAGGGTCTGGCTTCCCGCATTGCCTCCGAGTCCTGCCACGACGGGCATGAACACGGCAAGCACCACCATCATCTTGATGGTGTCTTCAAAAAAGCCGATCACGAAAGCTGAAACAAGAGCCGTCAGGAGATTGATATAAAGCCACGGCAGTCTCTTCCTCACCGATTGAAGCGGGCCGTTAAAGATGTTGTCGTCTTCACCGAGGCCGGCGATTCGGTAGAGGTCTTCCGACGTCTCCTCTTCCATGACGTCGACAATGTCGTCAACGGTGATCCGACCGAGCAGCCTGTTGTTATGGTCGACAACGGGAAGGGAGACAAGGTCGTACTTTTCGAACATCCTGGCAACTTCTTCCTGGTCCACGTCGACATGAGCGCTCGGGATGGATTTGTCGATGGCGTCGGTTACCGGGGTAAGCCTGCTGGTTGTGATGAGGCTCTGCAGGGGGACTGCTCCGATGAGACGGGTCGCTTCATCGACGACAAACACGTTATAGATGTGTTCGACTTCGTCGGACGCGTCGATAACTGCCTGTAGGGCGTCACGTATGGTCGATTTTTCAAGGACAGAGACGAGCTCTGACTGCATGATGCCGCCGGCGCTCTCTTCATCGTACTCCAGCAGTTTTTTGACGTCTTCCGATTCCTCCGGTTCGATGCCGTCCAGGACTGCCTGCGCCTGGTCTGCGGTGAGCTCGGCGATGAAATCGGCGGCATCGTCCGAGTCCATCTCATCAATGATCTCGGTCAGCTTTTCCTGGGATATATCTTCAAGGATCTGTTCTCTTGATATGTCGCTCAGTTCCAGGATAACATCGGAGGCCTTTTCCACTTCCAGAAGCGAAAAGAGGCGGAATTTTTCTTCCTCTTCCAGGTTATCGATGAGTTCGGCGATATCGGCGGGGTGGAGCGACGCGAAGAGATCGATAATATCAAATTCACGATTCTGCTCGATCCATTCCTTCAACTGCCCGAGAAACTTGATTTCCTCTTTCTGTTGCCGTGCCATATATCCAACCGCGGTATCGAAAG
>JAFGWZ010000266.1 GCA_016936905.1 Deltaproteobacteria bacterium
CGATCTTTATCTTCTGGGCCTTTCAGAACATCTCAAAACAGAAGGAAAGCTCAACCAGGCTGCTCCTTGAAAAAGGATCCGCCATTATCAGGTCCGTCGAGGCGGGAACAAGAACGGGCGTCTTCGGCATGGAATGGGGGGCCAGTCAGGTACAGCGCCTTCTCACCGAAACATCTCAGCAGCCGGACATCGCCTATCTCATCATCACCGATGAAAGAGGAAACATTCTCGCTCACAGCGATCAGAGTGCTGGGGGAGGGATTCACGGCGAGGGCAGCGATATGAAGGTTGTCTCCGAATCAAAAACTCCCCGCTGGCGTCAGGTTAAAGGCCGGAACGGCACCGAAATCTTCGAAGTCTACCGTAAATTCTTACCTGCAAGGAGGCCGCCTCCCCGGCATTTCGGCCACACGACGCCACGGGACTGGCTCCGCTCACGAATGATGATGCGGGAAGGTGAAATCGAACGGCCCCTCGTCATTTTTGTCGGCCTCGACATGAAATCCGTATTGACGGCGGAAAAGGAGGGCATCCAGCATACCATTCTCATGGCGGTGATCCTTCTTCTCATCGGCTTTGCCGGCATGATCTCCCTCTTCCTTGCACAGGGGTACCGATCCGCCCGGATCTCCCTCTCGAGAATAAAGGCCTTTTCCGACAACCTGGTGGAAAACATGCCCTTCGGCCTCGTCTCGTTGAATGCCGACGGCTCCATAACCTCGGTCAACCAGACCGCCGAGTCAATTCTTCATTTCACCGCCGATGAAACAGTCGGCAGAAAGGGGGAGAGCATCCTTCCATCGGAGATGAGCGAAATGCTGGGCGATCTCAAACAAGTCGGGGGGATTATCGACAGGGAAATCGACTACCCCCTGGCTGATGGAAAGAGCATTCCCCTCGATGTCATTGCGACGGAGTTGAACGACGAAGACGGCGTGTTCCTCGGATATATCATATTGCTGAGAGACCTCACCGAAATCGACCGCCTGAGAGGGGAACTCGAACGAAGCCGCCGCCTCGCGTCACTGGGAAGGATGGCAGCGGGAATAGCCCATGAAATCCGCAATCCCCTCAGTTCAATCAAGGGATTAGCCACCTACTTCAGGGAGCGGTACCGTCACGTCCCGGAAGACCTCAAAACGGCGGATATTATCATCGGCGAAGTGGACCGGCTCAACAGGGTCATCAGCCAGCTCCTCGAATTCGCCCGTCCCATGGATATTCAGTTGAAGGAAACGCCGCTCCAGGTATTTCTCCGCCATTCGATAAAGATGATCGAACAGCAGGCCCGTGGAAAGGATATCGCCATCACAACGGATTTCCCTTCCGGGATCGAAGCGGTTCCCATTGATCCCGACAGGCTGAGCCAGGTCCTTTTCAATCTGTACCTCAACGCCTTCGAATCGATGGAGGGCGGAGGAACCCTGTCCGTCGGCCTGACAAAGGCGGACGAAGAAACGGCAACCATCACGATCGCCGACACGGGAACAGGCATCGCCGCAGAACATATGGGCAGGATATTCGACCCCTATTTCACCACCAAGAGGTCGGGCACCGGCCTGGGGCTTCCGATCGTCCATCGAATCATGGAGGCCCACGGCGGTGACATTCACATCGACAGCACGCCAGGCAAGGGAACCACGGTATTCCTGAATTTCCCCCGCAACGCCGCCCGGCGGGACGCCGACGGAAAGGGACAAGCGTCATGAAACGGAAAAACACCATCCTCGTTGTCGACGACGACCATGTCCACCGGACAATGCTCAGGACCCTCCTGTCGGGGTGGGGGTACAACGTCACTGAATCTGACGATGGCGATACGGCCATCGAAAAAGTGAAGGAACAGCCCTTTGACCTGATTCTGATGGATATCCGCATGATCCGCGTCTCCGGGATCGAAGCCCTCGAAATCATCCGGGATATCAATCCGTCGATTCCGATTATTCTCATGACCGCGTACGCGTCGGTGGAAACCGCCGTTGAGGGGTTGAAAAAAGGGGCGTATGACTACCTGACCAAGCCGCTCGACTTCGACGAACTCCATCTCGCCATAGAACGGGCAATGGACCATACGAGGCTCCGGGAAGAAAACAGACTCCTGAGGGCCAACCTGGGAACCCGTTTCGACCGCCGTAATATCGTGGGCCGGAGCGCCTCAATGGAAAAGCTTCTTGAAATGGTGTCCCAGGTTTCCGAGGCGGATGCCACGGTGCTGATCACCGGCGAATCGGGAACGGGAAAGGAACTGATCGCCGGGGCCATTCACTTCAACAGCCCGCGGAAGGACAGGCCCTTCATCAAGATCAACTGCGCGGCAATAACGGAGACACTGCTCGAATCGGAGATCTTCGGCCATGAGAAGGGATCGTTTACCGGCGCCGACCGGCGAAAAGAAGGAAAGTTCCTCCAGGCGGACGGCGGCAGCCTGTTCCTCGACGAGGTGGGCGAAATGTCTCTTGCCATGCAGGTCAAGCTCCTGCGCGTCCTCCAGGACAAAGAGATCACCCGCGTCGGCGGTGATGACGTCATCACCGTGGATGTCCGGGTCATCGCCGCGACGAATAAAAACCTGCTCGAAGAGGTCAGCGCCGGGCGTTTCAGGGAAGACCTCTTCTACCGCCTGAATGTCATTACCCTTCACGTCCCCCCTCTCAGGGAGCGGCGGGAAGATATCCCCCTGCTGGCACAGCACTTTCTCACGACGTTCGCGGAAAAGAACAGGAAGGAAATAAAAGGCTTCACGCCCCGGGCAATGGACCGGATGCTCAGATACGAATGGCCGGGGAACATCCGTGAGCTCATGAACGTCATTGAACGATCCGTCGTCCTCTCCCGGGCCGAGTACCTGGACGACAGTTCCCTCCCCCTGGACGAAACGCATGAGCCGGCGGAAGGCGATGTCCTGTCGGGGACACTGCCGCTCGAAGAAGTGGAAAAGGCGACCATCGTGAAAACACTCGAAGCGACGGGGGGCAACAAGAGCGAGGCGGCCCGGCGACTCGGCATAACAAGGAGAACTCTCCACCAGAAACTCCGGAAATATGGAATGATGTAGCGGCCTCCGGAGACACCGGAACCTTTCACTGGTATGCGGAAAGACGAAATGGGAACCATCAAAAAGCAATTCAAATCGGAAATCAAGCAGCTGCCGTTTACACTCGGCAAAGTGACTGGCGGCATCATGGCCGTCATCGGCTGCACCGGCATGATTATTATCATGACGAGGAAGCCGGACCCGTCATTTTCGGATGTACTGCCCTATTCCATCGCGGGAATAATTGGTATTGCTCTTTTTTTGCTGTCTTCCGTTTTGTTAAAAAAACGGATAAAAGAAACCGTCGGCCCTTCACTCTCCTCAAAAGACAAGACCCGCGTCAGCATTATCTCCTGGCTTCTGCTCCTGACCTTTATAGCAGTCTGCATAGCGGTCATCTTCATCATGACCGTATAACCGTCGAGCCGTTATCCCGGGTCCCCCACCATGACGAACGCGCCCCAGAAGAAAGGATGGCCCATCTTCGCCGCCATTTTCAGCTTCGCCTGCCTCAGGGCTTCCGCCTTGGACTTTCCTTCCGCCATGAGGGTGTAAAAATCGGTCATCAATTCGGTCGTTTCCCTGCTGGGAACGCTCCAGAGGCTCATCACCACCGTCTCCGCTCCCGATGTGATAAACGCCCTTTTCAGGCCGAAAACCCCCTCGCCGCTCCGCACATCACCCACACCGGTCTCGCACGCCGACAGCACGACAAGGTCGGTGCCCCTCAGTTTCAGGCCGCGGATCTTCTCGGCGCTCACCATGCCCACATCGCTTCCCTTCTCAAGTGACGTGTTGACGCCGGCGAGAACGATTCCCGAACGGAGCATCGGGTTTTCCATCTTCATGAATCCCTCCCCCTCAGGGCCCTCTTTCATTTTTATGCTGACGCCCCTGACCATACTGCCCTCAGCGACATCCTCCTCGTTGAGGAAATATCCGTGCGTGGCGAGATGGAGAATCCGGGGATGCTCCGCCTGGTAGAGAACATCTTCAACGGCCTCCCCGTCCTGATAATTCTTTACATCGATTTTCAGCCTGTCCCTCACTATGTCTTCGATGACGTCCGCTTCCCTTTTCGTATCGGGAAGCCTGCCGAACCTCATCCCCGCGGCGTCCCGGGATACGCGGCCGCCCATCCTTGTTCCGGAGAAACCGATCCGTTCCGCCGCCTTCGCCAGTTCCTTCGAACCCATGTCATAGTCGGGATCGGCCATGATGATCGACGTTCCCTCCGCCGTCGTCACATCGGTGAACCGTATGATATCCCTTCCCGTCGCCACATAATTGATAAGGTACTCCCCAATGAGATACCTGCTTTGGGGCGTCACCAGAACGCCGAAGGGAATCAGGTTGAGATTGCCGTCGGGACTTATATGAACGATCCTTTTCCCCTCAAGGTAAGGCTCCGCCGGTTTCCAAACCAGTTCATATAACGCCTTCGCCTCCCTGTTGAGAATCCGTATATCCGGCAGTTGCTGTCCCGTCTTCGCCTTTCCCATCTCCCTGAGGTAGGCGCTTACATGATCGTCCACTTTGTCCGCCCCGGCAAGATCGACGATTTTTACTGCCGGCGCCTTCCCCGGAACAAACACGAAGAGAACGTATCTGAAGCCGCCCCAGCCGTCTTTTTCGAAGTCGTATTTCCTGATCCGGGCAAAATCAAGATAGAGGCTGTCCTCCGGCAGTATCTCCGATATTCCCTTCACGTCAGCTTCATCGATGATCGTCTCAAGCGTAAACTTGCTCCCCTCCACATTCAGAGCCCTCTCGAGCGATTCCTTCCTGTCCTCGAGAAATTCAAGTTTCCTGCCCAACTCATCGCCGGACATCCCCGCGGGCTTCGAAAACTGCAGCTTCGCGATCTCTCTCCGCACATTCGTAAGCTCATCGAACTTCTTCCTGATATGTTTTCCCCCCTTATAATAGAGAATATCCGCGTACAGGACCGCGTCCAGATACCTCCCCTGCGTTTCCATCACGGCCCCCTTCCACTTGATCCAGGTATTGAAGGCATCCGTAACGGCTCCGGCATCGAGCCGCATGTAGACGGCCGTATGAGAAATAAAACGGTAAATATCTCTTTCCCGCTGTTTCATGTAACCGAGTTTCTGCCGTTCCGACAGAAGCAGAAAACTCTCCTCTTTTATCGCCTCATTGACCGACATCCCCCGTTTAAACAGGACATGGCTCTCCCGATGTTTCCGAAGGGCAGCATAGAGGCCGGCCAGGCCCAGCATGGTGGATGCCACTTCAGGATGTTCTTTGCCAAGTACCCTTTCCCTGATTGCCAGAGTACGTTCGTACAGCGCCGCCGCCTGGGCAAAGTCCCCTGTCATCCGGTAAATCTCCGCCATGCTGGCGAGCCCCGCCGCCACCTGGGGATGATCGCTCCCCAAAATCTTCACGCTCAGATCCAGAAACGATTTGTGATACTCTTTTATCTCAGCGTATCCTCCGGCTTTGCAAATGAGAAGGGCATAGTTATTCAGATCCGCCATCAGAAATTTGACCAGTCGTGCCGGATTCCGATATTTTCTGTCAAGGGCGTTGAGATAGATATTGATTGCCCGAAGGTAAAGGGGTTCCGCTTCCTTCTCTCTTCCCGTCTTCTGATAGAGTGCGGCGATATTGCCCACCGTCGACGCCACTGAAAGGTGGTTCACACCCAGCCTTTTCTCCCTGGTTTCCAGCGCCTTTTTATAGAGTGCTTCCGCTCCCGTGTATCTTCCCGTGGCGCTGTAAAGAAGACCCAACGTATCATCGGTTTCCGCTTTGTTCAGGTCTTCTATCGCCGATTGTTTTTCATATATCGCAATCACCTGCCTGAGCGTCTTCTCGGCCGCCGCATAATGCCCCCTTCTGTACTGCACAAGCGCCAGGTCGTTCATGGCCGCCACAACCTGGGGAGCCTGCTGGCCGAAGGCCGCCCTCCTTTTCCCCAACACTCTTTCATACAGATCCTCCGCCTCCGCATACCTGCCCGCGTCGTCATAAACGCTCGCCAGGTTATACAGATTGGATGCCGTATCGGGGCTCCGTACTCCCAGCTTTTTTTCTCTTATCTCGAGAACCCTCTTGTATGTGCTCTCCGCGTCATTATACCTCCCCATACCGCGATACAGCGCCGCCAGACTGTTGAGAGCGGCCACAACGTCGGGATGTTCCTTGCCCAGGGCCTTCTCACGTATGTCCAGAACCTTCTTGAAGAGGGCCTCGGCATCCTTGTATTTCCCGGTGCATTCATAGAGGAAAGCCAGGTTATAAAGAATATACGCGGGGTAGACGTGCTGCGCGCCGTACTTTTTTTCGAGAATCGCCAGGGCTCTTCTGTAATGCGCCTCTGCTTCCCCATACCTGCCCGTTACCCGGGAGACCCTTCCCAGGGAATTCAGGCTTAACGCCACAGAGGGGTCATCTTCGCCCAGCGTCTTCTCACGTATTCCCAGCGCCTCACGATATAGCGATTCCGCCTCCTTATAATTTCTTGCCGAGAAATAGAACGAGGCCATGATATCGAGACTCGAAGCAACGGCAGGGTGCTCCTTTCCCAATACCCTTTCCCGGATCTCCAGGGCCTTCTCTGCGGGGACAAGGGCGTCTTCCAGGTTTCCCGTTTTCTTAAAAATCTTGACTGCCTTCTTTTCCAATATCCCCGCTTCCTTGACCTCATCACGCACGGCGGCGCTTTCTCCCAATGCCGCACAGGGAAAGAGGAATATCAGGAGAAGAAATATGCCTGCGATCTTTTTCATTGAAAAAACCTCTTTGATGTGGTTCCTAAGAAATGAGAATGTCGCAGCGGGTGGGTGTACGTCAACAGTGTCTGTGAATTATATTCAAAATAAGGGGAACTTGCTATGAAAAAAATCACGGCCCTATTTCTTTCATTTCTCTTTATCTCAGCATGTGGCGGTATGTCCGCACCTATAGGGGCGGAAAAAAGGTCCTCCACACTCAAGGTGCTCCTCGCCGCACCGCAATTTACGCTGCCCGATAAAGACGATAACGCTGTGAAACTCCGTGACTACAGGGGAAAGGTGATCTTGCTCTTTTTCACCGCCACATGGTGCCCGCACTGCAGGAAAGCGGTACCCGACCTGAACGCCCTCTACGAAAATTACAGGAATAAGGGCTTCGTCATCCTTTCGATCTTCGTCGATGACGCCGAAAAAGTCAAAACGCTTGCAAAGACGATGAACGCCGTCTATCCGATTCTCATCGACGATAGATCGATTATGAAAAAATACGGCGTTATTGCCATACCGGAGTTTCTCCTGATCGACAGGGTGGGCAGGATTACCAAACGGATGAGAGTCGGCCTTACCTTCGACGTGAAAAAGGAATTATCGGGAGAAATTGAGGACCTGCTGTAATCCCCGCAGACCGCTGAACAACGAAAAAGGCCTCACGTCGAGAAAGAACGCAGGGCCCTGAAACTCCCGCCCGAAGCGGCACGTTCATTACTGGTTCTGAGACACCTTAACTCCCATCAGCTGAGGCGTCTGCATGTTATTGTACTGCTTTCGCGCAATGCGCTCTACCTGGGGTTTCACGTACGTGAACAGATCGCCAACGGCAAGCGAACCATCCCGGTCCACAACATCGGTGTCCTTTATTCCCTTAAGCATGAAGTAGGTGAAAAGCCCGTGACTTTTCTCTTCATACGTCGAGCTTATCTGACTGTTCGATGCGGCGGCCATGACCGTCACGTTTTGGGGAATGATAAGAGCGTTTTGCAGCGTCATAACGATAGGCCGTGCCCCTTTGGCGAGGACCGACCTCCCGCCGGCGCCGGAAAAACACGAATCAAGCGCCACGGTAATTTTTCTTGCCGGCAGCCTGCCGAGCAGGCCGTATAACTTCTGCAGCGAATAACCCGTATCGTCGATAAACGAAGGGTCGCCGTCATAAGGGACAAGATAGGCGTCCCCCGTCGTAGGATTCGGAGCCCCGTGTCCCGAATAGTAGATGAAGACGGAGCTGTCTTTTTCCACATTATTGAGCAGCCACCTGCCGAGGTATTTGTCAAAGTCATTCTTCGAAGCCTTGTCATTCAAGAGAACGATGACATTCTCCATGGGATATCCCATTACCTTGGTGAGATATTCGGCGACAATCTCCGCGTCATGCGTTGCGAAATCGGCAGACGGCAGCTTCTGGCGGTATCTTTCGATACCGATTATTATTGCATAGGCGTGTTTATTCTGTGTCGCTTTTACCGCCGGAAGCTCGTCGACATCCGAAACCGCCTGTTTTATAGCCGCCTGCACCGCGAATTGAGACGCCGTCTGAATTTCAGGCAGTTTGCCGCCCGAAGCGATATAGATCTGCCTCAATGCAAGGAGGCTGTCATCCTGATCGACAACTTTGGCAAGATCCTGGAACGCGTTGGCGAGCGTTATTTTGGGGTCGATTCCGCTTGCAGCGCCCAGAAAAGACTTCTTCCAGATGTACGCTCCGGTGGCTGAGTTTATGATTGTCAATTCAAGAAAAACTTCCGCTTTTATGACTTGAGAGTCCGGCGATGCCCCGACGTTGGCACGCTTGATCAGTCCTCTCAGGATAAACGGTGACGGGCCCTGCAGGATTCCTTTGCGGTTGAGGGAGTTCTTCACCAGGCCCTCGAATACTTCCGTGATGTCCCGATCGGATGTAATTGTTACGGTACCCGCGAATCCCCCTTTTCCGAGATTGTCGTACTGGCCGAGTATGCCCCGGTTCGACCTGCCGTCACGAAACCGGTCGACAATAACCGTATAAAGGGGTTCCCGCGCGACAACGTCGCCCGATACGGACGGCGCAAGATCGGAAACGGGTATCACCGTGGGAGCCTGAACCGTCGGGAAACATCCGTATAAAACGGACCCCACTATGAACAGGAGCCCCCATCCCCACTTCATGGTTCACCTCCCTCAGCTGCCTGGTATTTTCAACTTATAAAGGGTTTCACTCCACTCGTTTGCCAGTTCACTCAGGATCAATGACAGGTTCGTGTTGATTCCGTTAATCCAGCCGGGGCCCGGGTTGAACGCACTCCATCCGTAATTGTGCGACGGAGATATTCCTCTCGTCCTGAATATCTCGCTGTTTTTGCCGTTCAACACCGTCATGCTCCATTCGGCCGTGATATCGCACGTCTCGCCCGTCAGGACCACATGCTCCTGGTTCAATATCCGGTTTATCGTTATCTCGACGACCGCATCATATTGTCCGGGCTGGGGCAGATCGCGAAGCACCACGACCTGTTTGAATATCTGAGAGAATGTTTCGTAGACAACCTTGGATAAATCACGTTCGAGCAGCAATCCCTCGGTACGCATCTCGGCGGTCATATCCCTGGAGTAGCTGCCCTCGCCCTGGTAAAAAAAAGTATACGACATGGGGTCCTGAACGACCACGGCAACCAAAAGCGGTCTGACATCGGATTGAGCGATGTTCAGATTCGGCGTAATGGGTTTGAGTTCGACGGGCGGCGTCGTTGCACAACCGATCATCGCCAACAATGCGGTAAACAACACAACATACGATAATCTTTTCATACACAACCTCTCCACTTTTCATTCGGTTAACACAGCCGCAAAGTGACTGTGCAAAACAGGGATCAGGTGCAGAAATTTCGTTTTAATCGGGATTCCGAAAACAAAGATCTTTTTATCTGAGCTGTACAAGAAATTTATCACAAATGTAGATAGAGTCCAGCTATTTTACATTCATTCCGATTATACCTGCCCTCATTTTTCAAATAATTGCAGATAAAAGTAGTCGTTAATGTTTACGGTTTCTTTAGGTGATAAAGGAATTCTCTCTGTTAATTCATCGGGAGACAGTCGCATATGCTGTGGCGGGCCAAAAGGCGTCTCCTCTTTTTTTATTTCCACTATTGCCAGCATTCCTTTCGGTTTCAGCAAACGCTTCACTTCTGTTACAAACCCCTGCATCTGGGCATCGGAAAAGATATGGACAACATTTGACAGATAAATAAGATCAATAGTGGACGCGCCCAGTTTTGTCGTCGTGCTTACATCGCTCACAAAGGCCTCAATGATATCCGTATCGAGGGTTGACATGAGGTTTTTTATGGCGAGTTCATTCGAATCCAGCGCGTACACCCTGCCGGAGTCCTTGACAAGCCTTGCGAACTCTCTTGCCATATACCCGCTGCCGCATCCGGCATCGAGGATGGTCTGGCCTTCCGTAATATTGAGGGATTGTATAATTTTCCCTTTATCTAATAATTCTTCCGAAGACCTCCCCTTATGTTGACCCGTCGCTCGATTACATTCAGCCATTTTCCCCTGCCAGGTTTTTTCTATAACGCCGCATTAAAGGCTGTCATACATTGAAAATAAAATTTGCCGACTGTGGATGTCCTGTAACACACCCCCAGTTTTACTTAATTTTCTTAATCCGCCTGTCCTTTTCCCACGATGAATTTACCTTTGAAGTACTTGTTCCGGATGTTCCCGGCCTCTTCCTCGATCCAGCGTTCAAGGCCGACCTTCTTAATCCGGCAGAGGTTGTAGACCTTCATGTTATGTGGATACCGGGCCGCCTGGTCCGCTGTCGGTGCAAGGAAGGCGCAGGGGAAATCTTCACAGTCGCAGCACAGAGCCACTCCTTTGGCCTTGACGCAATCAAGCGTTGCACACCCCTTCGGCAGGTGAAAATGTTTTGCGTCCTGCTGGCGGCAGCCCCTGCAGGCGATCTCTTCCTTCGGAACACCCATTTTAGTATGAATCAATTCAGATAACTCGGAAGTCAGATTCCCCTCAAAAAGTTCACAGTTGAAACAATCCAAGCCGCACGGCGCTGTCAGAGATTTCTTATCCATTGAAATCCTCCTCAAAGATTTTTGATATATAATCCGCTTATGCCACGATGTCTTCCATGCGAGTATATTGCATACGAGCTATATGGTTAAAAATTTTTTGTCCTTACTGGCGGATTTTGTTTAACAGACTCCTCAATGCCACTTCCTCGCTCTCATTGAATTCACGTAAAAACTCCGCATTCCCTTCTTCCATCAATTGTGCCACCTTTACTCCTGTTGATCTTCCCTTCTCCGTCAGATGAATCCTGATGGAGCGCCGGTCATCGGGATTCTGCCGCCGTTCGACAAATCCTCCCGCTTCAAGACGATCAAGGATACCGGTCAACGTTGCACTGTCGAGGCCTGTCTTCTTGCCGAGTTCACTCGACGTTAGCCGGTCATCATCGTAAAGAAAGCGGATGACCATGCCCTGTACAGCGGTCAAATTCAAAGCCGATACTTTCTTGACCCAGAAACGAGACCCGGCCTGATTCGCCTTTGCAAGTTGAAAGAAAATGCACTCCTCGGCCTTCATTACTGCTCCCCAACATTACTCGCATAACAATTACTTGTGTACGAGCATATATATCCCATACTCGCCTGTCAATATATTTTTCAATGAAAAATCGGGTGACGGCAGTTAGCGCAGCCAGCTAGCAGTTGAGTAGTAAAAAAAGGGATTACGAAAAATCGCAACCCCTTGATTTCTCTGGAGCCGATGCGCGGATTCGAACCGCGGACCTACTGATTACGAATCTGTTTTTTTGCCTTTTCAACCTATTTCACTAAAAATCACTTGACATAATTACATTTAACAATTAAGATAGTTGCACCTTGTTTGGGTAGCACGTGAAATAACTTAAATTCACGGAAAATAACTTTAAAGGGTAGCTATAGGGTAGCACAGCTTGACCGACTGATCATTAAAAAGCATTAAAAAGGGGGTTAAAAATGGCCACCAGAGAAAGAACAAAATATCCGGGCGTATATCAGAGGGAATCGGCAGACAGGCTTTTCAAGGGGAAAACCGATATTTGCTTCGACGTGACTTTCAAATTTGAGGGAAAGAAAGTCTGGGAAAAGATCGGATGGCTATCCGAAGGGTACACTGCAAAACTTGCAAGCGATATTCGGGCGGAAAGAATGCGCTCTATGCGACATGGTGAGGAACTACCCCGAGAGAAAAAGAAGGCTCCGCGTCTGTCCGATGTTTGGGCGAAATATGAGGCATGGGCCAGGGCTAATAAGGCAAGAGGGGGAAGAGATGACACATATCTCTACAATAACCACCTGAAGGATCGATTCAGCGATAAAAGACTTGATGGAGTTTCACCCTTTGACCTTGAACGAATGAAAAA
Source organism: Deltaproteobacteria bacterium (assembly GCA_016936905.1). Classification (GTDB taxonomy): domain Bacteria; phylum Desulfobacterota; class Syntrophia; order Syntrophales; family UBA6807; genus DSDU01. The sequence continues at coordinate 12,206 of JAFGWZ010000266.1, forward strand.
TGATCTTTTGAAAAATGACTACTCACCGGCAACCGTGAAGCACTGTCTTGTACTGATACGTCAAATATACAACAAGTCTATGGCTTGGGGGCTGTATCAGGGGGGGAATCCCGTTAGAGGGGTGAAGATGCCTACCCTACAGAACCAGCGAACCCGTTTTCTAAGCCATGAGGAAGCCTCAGAGCTACTTGAAAGACTAAAGGCTATGCGTACCCTTGACCTTCACGATATGGCCTTATTAAGCTTATATACGGGCCTCAGAGCAGGTGAAATATTCAATCTCAGAGGATATGACCTTGACTTTCAGAACGATATCATCAGAATCACAGATCCGAAAAACAAAACGACGCGCCACGCATATATGACCGGAACCATCAAAGATATGTTACAGAGTAGGACCCCCGAGAACCCTGCGGACTTCGTTTTCCGGGATACTAATGGAAAAAAGATTGTTTCGATATCGCATAGTTTCCGGCGAATCATAGGGGAGCTTGGCTTTAATGATGGTATCACAGACAGAAGGCAGGCGGTGACATTTCATAGTTTGCGACACACTTTTGCATCTTGGCTGGCAATTCAAGGCGAAAGTATCATCACCCTAAAGGATATGCTGGGCCACAAAAGCACGGCGATGGCGGAGCGATATGCTCACTTGGTACCGGACCACAAAAGAAGGGCGGCGGTACGCTTGGAGGCGACTTTCAACGGCAAGGCCGAAGTGGAGGTGGTGAAATGAAGATTAAACCGAAGGACCAGACGAAGGCACTGGCAAAAGCGCGGTTGGAATTTTTAAAAAGGAATGAAAAGGCCTTTGCGGAATTTCAAGAACAAATCGGCAACGAGGCTTTGCAGCGCTGGGAGAGGATGGGAATGTCGGCGGAAGAGGCCTTACAAGAAATTCAAGCTGCCCCTGCTGCGATCAATGGCAAACCGGTATTTATTGCCTCATGGATGCGAGTTTTATCGACATTGAGACCGGGGATGGACTACGACGAAATAAACGATCGGTATCGGAAACAGATTCTCAAAGATTCCAGGTCGATCCTTGAAAATTTGATGTTTTCTTTTCCTTACCCCGATGAATCACTTTTTCTTGTTGCCGATTTGAACCGAAGTAAAGAAGTTATTATGGCAGAAATTGACGAGATTGTTACAGAAGAGAGAAACAGATTAAAAAAAGAGCGGCAACGGGATTTCATTCTTGACGATGGAAAAGTTACCATGATCGAAAAAAAGGAACCAGACAATCGCTTGAAATGGCTTCCCATAGTCGATGCACTCTTGGAAGTTTGGGACCTGTGGAGCGAAGCCGGGAAAACTCCAGCAATTCAAACTTTTACTCTTATTGCAAAGAAATTAAAGCGTCCTATCTCAACAGTAAAAGATCAGTGGTACAGGGCCTATGAAAAAATACAAGGTGAAAAATACAGTAGCACTGTCAAGCTGGCAACTGAAGAAAAACGAGCTGATGCCGATGCGATGTGTGCGAAATGTGGAAAAATCACACAATGTTACCGCGAACGCAACGGCATGATGGATTTTATTCCCTGCAAAGCATATCTCCGGGATATCGGGATAGAGATAGAGCGCGAAGACTACTCCGAGGAAAACGAACCTCTGACGCCCGAAGATATTTTGCTGGATAAGGAAGAGTAGGTGGCACAACTCATTGTTTTTATTCTGTAAGCCTCCGGGAAGCCGGGGGCTTTTTTTATGCCTCCACGGAATAAGCAGGGGGCTTATATCGGCTGCATCTATAATCAAGAGGAGTTAAAAATAATTCACAAAAATAAGCAGGGGGGAAGCAAAATGAACTATTCAAACGTTAAAGTGTTAGAGCGCCAGGTTTTGACGCCGCGGGATGTCGCAATCGTTTATGGTCTTTCCGAAGGCACTCTGGCGAATTGGCGTTCACAGCGAAGGGGGCCTAAATTTTATCGCCTTAGTGGGCGAAAGATTGCTTACTTTCGCGCGGATTTAGAGGACTGGGCCAGGCGAGAACCTGTCATAACACGGGATAGCGACGAGGTGAACCGATGAATCTGTCTGATATCGGAAAGATAATGCCCAGCGATCTC
>JAFGWZ010000267.1 GCA_016936905.1 Deltaproteobacteria bacterium
ATAAAGCCTCAGAAAACGGTTACGTTCACTCGCCGAGAGAAGTTCATCCATGTTCCGGTAAACATTACCGGCAGTTGATGATTACGATATGAGCATTTATTACAATTAAGGTTCAAAAATAACATATACAGATATATATTGACAATAAATGACATATGATATAAAGACTTCACTCTGTTTATTGTACGTCTTTACCTATAGATTCGGAAAAGATACGATACGGAAAGGAGAGAGTCATGAAATGCTGCTATGTTAACAAGGTTGCGGTCATCGTCACATCCGCCATGATGATTATCTTTTTCACCACTGTCAGTTTTGCCGCACCGAAAGGTACCCTTACCATGTTCCATGCGGGGAGCTTATCGGTACCGTTTGCCGCCATGGAAAAGGCATTTGAGGCACAGTACCCTGATGTCGATCTCCAGCGTGAGGCCAGCGGGAGCCAGAAAGCGGCACGGAAGATCGCAGATCTGAAAAAACCGTGCGATATCATGGCCTCGGCGGATTACAAGGTGATCGACAAACTGCTTATTCCTGAATTTGCCGAGTGGAATATCCAGTTCGCAACGAATCAACTTGTTCTCTGCTATACCGACGAAAGTGCCCACGCGAAGCAGATCAATGCGAGCAACTGGTACGAAATCCTTCAGAAAAAAGGCGTCGTGTGGGGACATTCTGATCCGAATCTGGACCCGTGCGGCTATCGATCACTCATGGTTCTCCAATTGGCAGAAAAGTATTATAAGATGCCGGGACTCTATGATAAACTGATCGCGAACCGACCCAAAGAAAACATCAGGCCGAAGGCAGTGGAACTGGTATCACTCCTCCAGACGGGAAACATGGACTACGCATGGGAATATCTTTCCGTTGCAGTCCAGCATAGATTAAAATATATAATGTTGCCCGATGAAATAAATCTTGGCAACTACAAATTTGACGATCTGTATGTTCAGGCCGTGGTCCAGGTTACGGGCAAAAAACCGGGGACGTTTATGGATATCAAAGGACAGTCATGTACCTATGGCGTCACGTTAATTAAAAACGCCCCCAACCGGGAAGCGGCCATTGCCTTTCTGATATACATGCTTGATCCGAACGGCGGCCTCAAGATTCTTAAAAACATGGGGCAGCCGCCCTTTGAGCCGTGCAGGGTGCCGACGGAAGAAATGAAAAAAATGCTGCCATCAGAGCTCAGAAAACTGGTGGAAGTCAGGAATTAACGGGTACGATCCTATGGTAAAGAAGGAACTGTTTTTTTGGATCACCATCTCATGCGGAATCGTGATACTTGCTTTTATCCTTCTGCCCCTGATTGAGATGTTGACGGCGCCTTCTTTCTCCATGCTCAAAGAAACACTCAATGACAAAGATGTGATGCGTTCAATCTGGCTGAGTATCTATACTGCCGGATTGGCCGCTCTTATTTCCTTCGTCTTCGGAACACCCTTGGCCTACCTATTGGCCCGAACAAATTTTACGGGCAAGAAGCTCGTCGAGAGCATCATCGATCTGCCGATCGTTATTCCCCATCCCGTCGTGGGAATCGCGATTCTGAGTGTTGCGGGGAAGAATCACTGGATCGGACAACTGTTCGCAGATCTGGGGATACGGATCATGGGAAGCGTTACCGGGATCGTCACCGTTCTGACGTTCGTCGGCCTGCCTTTTTACATCAATGCCGTCAAAAATGGCTTTGAGAGTATTTCGCCCCGGCTGGAAAACGTATCCCGCAGCCTCGGCGCGTCAATGTTCAGCACATTTTTCAGGATTACCTTTCCCCTGGCGTGGCGGAGCATGTTTATCGGCATTATCATGTGCAGTGCCCGGGCAATCAGTGAGTTCGGCGCCGTCGTGATCGTCGCGTACCACCCGATGATTGCGCCGGTCATGATCTATGAACGTTTCGAAGGTTTCGGCCTGAAGTATTCTCAACCGGTGGCGGTGTGGCTCGTTTCGATCTGCTTGACCCTGTTTCTGATTTTGCGAATTCTCACACTGAGGAACCAGAAGGAAACATGATACGCGTAGAAGACGTCAACATTCGCCTCGGGGAATTTACCCTCCGGGATATCAATCTCGCCATCGATGAAAACGAGTTTTTCGTACTGATGGGACCGACGGGAGCGGGCAAGACCGTGCTTCTCGAGGCAATTGCAGGGCTGATTCCTCTGAGAAGCGGTACCATCCGCGTCCGGGATAAAGATGTGACGAAAATGCCCCCGGAAAAGAGGGGGGTGAGCATTGTCTATCAGGACTATGCGCTCTTTCCGCACCTCACGGTAAGGGAAAATATCGAATACGGCCTCCATTTCCATAAGGTTGACAGAGGTGAAGCGGATAAGAGACTCACCCGAATGGTGGAAATCCTCGATCTCGGCCATCTCCTCAAGCGCCTTCCGTTAAACCTGAGCGGTGGCGAGAACCAAAGGGTGGCCCTGGCGCGGGCACTGATGGTGAATCCACGGGTCCTGCTCCTCGATGAGCCCCTCTCGGCCCTCGATCCCGGTTTCCGAGAGGAGATCAGAAACAGGCTGAAGGGACTTCACCAAAACTCTACCGTCACGTTTCTCATGGTCACCCATGACTTTGCCGATGCCCTTTCTCTCGCTGAACGCGCCACCGTCATGAATAACGGAGTTATCGAGCAGACAGGCTCCATGAGCGATATATTTCAGAGGCCGAACTCGACCTTTGTGGCGGATTTCGTGGGAATGAAAAACCTCTTTGATGTAACTTTTCAGGGTACGACAGCCTCCATTGGCGGGCTCCAGATCGAACTCGGACAACCCCCCGGCAACAGCCACGGCTACATCGCCATCAGGCCCGAAGACATCGTCATCAGCAGAGAACGTCTCGCGTCGAGCATGCAGAATTCATTTACCGGTAAGGTGATCGGCGTTATTGACCATGGCTTTTTCTACGAGATTCAGATCGTCTTGAACGGCGTTACATTCCGGTCGCTCATCACGAAACGATCATTCTTCGAAATGGGGATATTGGAAGGAATCGACATCGCGTTCGCATTCAAGTCGACGGCAATACATTACTTTTAGAGCATGTTTTCATGTCGACAATACCTGCAGAAAAAAGAAGGAGAAGGATCCCTAGGATAAGATTAATGATACCGTCAGTTACCAGGAGTGTTTTATGTTTTGATTATATTGTTCTCGGCCATAGCGGCATCGAGCGCTTCCTGCGTGTGCCGATCCATTGATGCGTCGACCGGCGAAACAGATAGTTTGCAATTCACCGCGCATCCCTGCACCGCCAGCAGAATAACAGCCAGGCAGGCTGTTTTAATGATCCTGAACCCATATCGGTACATTTCTGTCCTTTAATATGACAGATTGCTCATGGTTTTCTCACAGTTTATTTCTTGAAATTTCTTGCATAAGGCAATTTTTGACTTTCTCCTGGATTTCCATGATATCAATGGGTTTGCTGATGAAATCGACTGCGCCCAGCGCTTGTGCCTTTCTCCTGTCCGCTTCCTCTATGTTGGCGGAGAGGAACATAACGTGAATGTCTTTAGTTGCCTCATTAGCCTTTAAACGTTCACAGACCTCGTAGCCGTTCATGCCGGGCATCCTGACATCAAGCAGGATAAGATCGGGCGGATTATTTCCCGCAACTTCCAGGGCACTTTCGCCATCCATTGCCACCGCAACATGATAGTCACGGCCAAGTAAAAATACCAGCAGGTCGATATTGGCCTCTGTGTCATCGACAACAAGTACATTGTATTCAGACAGATTTTTCATCCGCTCTCCTCGCTCATCTGTTCAAGAAGTGATGTCACCACTGTTTTCAGGGTTGTCTGGCTTTCCCCTTCATGACGCCGTATTGTTCACCCATCAGGAGATGCTGATAGATATCTTCATCATCCGGATCGGATGGTACCGCATTTTTCTTCGTTTCCGGGGCTGTGATTTCAAACCCGGCCTTTCCCTGGAAGATCATGACGAAATCGGACCCGCCAAAGATGCTATTTGTTATATTTCAGGGCACATTTACCCATACCCAGCTATCATCTTATGACATAACTCCCATAGTGGTTGTGTGTCGCTGCCGCAAACAAAAACCCCGTCTCTCCATGTGAGAAACGGGGTTGTATCGCTAAACTCTTCACGGTTCCCTCCTTTGTCCGTGACAGATGAAATATCACTCGTTGATGATTATCTGGCTACCTCCTTGAATTCATTGCAAGATTACACCTTTTTCATTGATTGTCAAGCACTTTTCCGAGGAAATTTCCTGTGCAATTCCGTTTTTACCTTCCCGGGAAAGGCACATGCTCGCGGGTCACCCACTCGACGTGCGGTGTTTTGAAGCCGGAACGGCCCGGATCGGCCTTTTCCAAGGCTATGGCAGCGTCGTTTTTCTCGTAGAACGATGTGGGCTCGTAGGTCCAGCCACGGGCCAGGCGTTTTTCTTCCCGTTTCAGCGCGGCATAGGCGTATCTACCCATCAGGGGTGCGGCAATCCGGGTGATTACACCGAAGGTGGCGTACATGTCTCTGAGAAGGCTGTCCAATGCCTTTGCCGTCTTTTTGTCTGAACGATACCACTTCCGCATTGCCCAGACGGCGCCGGCATAGCTTGTGCGGAGCGGTCTGACTTCCCATGCGAGGCGGTTCCGTATGCGCCGGTCCGGGTGGCTTCTATATCGCTGCCAGCCCGCAAGAAATGTCCTGATCAGGCGGGCGAGGCTGGGGCCGTTCTCCTCAAAGTCGCGGCGAAAGGCATCGATGAGAATCTCTTCCTCCCTGCCGCCGGTTATATGCCGATGACGGTAATTAAAACGATACTGGCCGTGGGCGTCCGCCGGGGAAAACTCCTCCTCCGGAAGCAGCGTGCCGTCCCTTCGATGCTGTTCGTGCAGGGGTGTTCCCGGTATAGGGGTATAGAGCATGAACTGGTGAAAATCCGTATTGTGGCTTATGGCATAGTCGATGACCCGGTCCATTGTCTCCGGCCTGTGGGTTTCAAGACCGATAATGGACGAGCCAAGGACGCGAATGCCGTGGGACTGAAGGGAGGCGACCAGTGACCGGGTATCCACATTTTTCAGTTTCTGATAGGTACTCTCTTCACCTTCCAGGCCCATCCAGACCCAGGATATTCCCAGCCCCACCAGTTGTTCCATGGTGTATGACTGCAATACTCCGGCGGAGCTGAATACGAATAACGCCCAGCTTTTATTGTTTTGCTCCATCAATTCGAGCAGGCGGAGCGCCCGTTTCCGATGCAGGAGAAAATTTTCATCCATGGTAAAGAACGAACGGACTTTAAGTTTTTCTTCAAGCTCGCACATGACTGCAAACAATTCATCGCCGGTTTCATAGAAGTTGACAAAATTGCCCTTGCCGCCGAAGAGTGCCGAGGTGGAACAGAAATTACACCCCATGGGGCAGCCAACGGAGGGCAGCAGGATGGCAGCGGTATTCCCCGGC
>JAFGWZ010000268.1 GCA_016936905.1 Deltaproteobacteria bacterium
AACGCCGGCGAGAACACCCAACTCACCTTCCACGGTAACATTATAGCGATGGGCGTATTCCACTACCTTTGCCGTCACCGCGATGTTTTCATCGTAGGAAAGATGGGACCCGTCAATCATCACCGATGAAAAGCCCGTCTCAATGCAGGAGACACACAGTTCGTAGGAATCGCCATGGTCGAGGTGGAGGGCTATTGGAATCTCTCCCAGGCCCTGTGCCTCGGCGATCCTTCTCATCATTTCAATGGCCCCCTGTCCCATATAGCGGAGCAGGGTCTGATCGGCGTAGTCCCGCGCCCCTTTCGATACCTGGAGGATCACCGGAGACTGAGTCTCAAGGCAGGCTGTCACGATTGCCTGAAGCTGCTCCATATTATTGAAATTATAAGCCGGAACGGCGAAGCCGCTTTTCACCGCTGCGGCAAACATCACCTTCGTATTGACCAGTCCGAGGTCTTTGTAATTGATGGTCATATATCCCTCCCGTCTATGATGCTTCTTATTCTCCTTCAAGGCACCGTGAGGCCACGGTGTCGTTTACGCAGGTTGTAATACATCCTCAGCGGTATAAGCAAGCCGAAAAACGGAAGAATATAAATGGCCGCAACGGTCGGCTCGAGCGGGCCGAAGTACCGCGCCGCAAAGACGATAATGAGGACATTGTTCATGTTCGCCAGCGTTATCGCGCCGGCAAGCTGATCTTCCACAGGTTTCTTCATCATGCATACCAGACCGACAAGGCAGAACACAAGGGACAGCAGGACGGCAACGGCGGTTGCCGTGATGATTGCAATCGGTTCGCGGTGAAAAAAGTCGGCATACCGTGAAAAAATGCCCAGATTGACAACGGCGAACAAAATCAGCGACAGGGGAAACCTTATGGTGAAGATTGCCGCCGGCCATTGAGGCGCCAGCCTCCTCAGGCTTTCCGCTGCGATGAAAGGAAGAAAGATGACAAGGGCAAGCATTTGAATCATCGCGGAGAGAGACATATCCACCGAGTGGCCCAGCAGGACCTTGATCAACGCGGGCAGCGTAAAGGGAACAAGTACCGACGTAATCACCACCAGCACCATGACCAGGGAGCTGTTCCCCTTGACAAGGTTCGAAATAAACGGCGCCACCACGCCGGTGGAAACCCCTGAGAGCAGCAGGGCGGCAACGGCATAGGACGGCGCAACAATCTTGAAGACATAATAGACGACCACGGGAAGTAAAGCGATTTTCAGAAGGGACAGACAGACGATCTTCCCGAATGAGCTTTTCAGTGTACTCCATATAATCGGTAAATCGATGGAGAGAAAACTGAGAAAGAGAAGGATCATGAGGCAATAGAGGGGGTAATCGTGAAAGACGGCCCCGAAACGGGGGAAGATGATTCCCGTGAGCATGGATATGAGAACAACAATGAGAAGCATGACATCATTAAGGCTGATCATGGGAACCTCGCTGTGGCCGAAACCGACAGTTCAACGGCCAATCTATTTCAAAACATGTATTATACAGAATCTAACTCCGCCGCGTAAGGGTAAATGTGCCGAGGGAGAAAATAAGGCCTGTACACCGTCCGCTCAATGGGAACGTTCCTGCCCTCCCTGCGAGTGTGGAGCCCTTGATACTCTTTCGATGAGCGATAACGGTTAGATTCTTTCTCATAGAGAATACCTGTTATTCATCAGCATAATTTAAAATATTTTCAGGCATTGCATTATGCTTCAGAAGGATTAGTTAGTTGGAACAAGGGCACTCTTTTGGTCAGACCGTTCGTCTATTCTGAGCACGACGCTCTATGAAAAACGGATTCAGGAAACATTGTTCTGTCAATTGGGCAATGGATTTGAACAAAGGAGATGGATAATGAAAAAGACCGTTTTCATTTTACTGTCATTGTTCCTTGTGTTGTCGGCCAATATGTCTTTTGCGGACGATACGATTCTTTTCGGGCCGACGGAGTTAACGATCGGCAAATGGTATTTTCATACATCCTACCATGAATTCACTGCAACCACTCCCGGTGACGGCATATTGACCGTCACCGGCAACGACATTTGGCAGGGGCTAATACTTTTCAACAGCTCGATATTCCGTATCGGAAGTGATTCGGCACTTACGAAGACCGTCTCTCTGAAGGCGCGGAATCAAATGATTGTATTACTGGCAGGCCCTCCAGGCGCTTCGGTTATCATAACGGTAAGAGCGAAAGGCGTGATACCGCCGCCCGCCGTTACCTTCCTTTCGGAACCATCCGCCATAGCACCCGGGGAACACGCCCTCCTGAAGTGGACATCAACCGGTGCCGACAATGTAATCATCGACCAAGGCATCGGAAGTGTTCCCCTCAACGGATCAACGGTTGTATCACCCTGCGAAACGACGACATACACGCTCATTGCCACGGGGGAAGGAGGAACAACGACCAAAAGCGTTACCGTAACGGTCAATCAGCCTCCCACGGTCGGCATCAGCGCCGATCCCGGGACCATTCGGCCTGGTGAGTCCACTGCGCTTACATGGAGATCGGTCAACGCGGATACCTGTATCATCGAACCCGGAATCGGCAGCGTCGGCACGAATGGTTCCATCATCGCGACACCCGCCGAAACAACCGTATACACTATTACTGCAACCGGCCCCGGTGGGACGGCGACGGCCTCTGCCACCGTTACCGTGCATGATCCGTCCGCTCCGCCCACGGTCGGCATCAGCGCGGCACCTGCTACCATAGCGAAATACGGATCATCGATTCTTTCGTGGACATCGGACAGAGGTCGGAGTGCTCATATTGACAATGGCATCGGTACGGTATCCGCCGAAGGATCAATCACCGTATCGCCGGCACACACCACCACCTATACGATCACGGTGACCGGTGAAACAGGGTCAGCAAGCGCAACGGCTACCGTCATGGTAACGGGTAATCCGGTACCTCAGCCGGAGGGCTCGTTCGGTGAAGGATATCAGGATCTGATTCCGCCGGACGCGACCGTTGAACAATACGATGCCAGGCGGTTTTCAGTGATCACCGGTCTCGTTCGATCAGTCGACGATGTTCCCATAGCCGGTGTCTCTGTTACCATTCTCGGCCGGCCCGAATACGGAACTGCGATAACCGATGCCGACGGCCGGTTTTCCCTTCCCGTTGAGGGAGGAACGACCATGACCGTCATCTATCGGGAAAAAGGTCTCATCCCCGCCCAGCGGAAGGTGGACGTTTCATGGAACGACATTGTCTTTGTTGAGACGGTCCGGATGACCGCCGAAGATACGGCATCCACCACGCTGATCTTTGACGGCAGCCCGCAGACGGTGGTGACACACCGGAGTACGGAGGTGGCGGATGAGTACGGCAGCCGTTCTTGCGCTCTCGTTCTTACGGGCGACAACACGGCGTACCTGGTGGATGAAGACGGGAATGACATCCAGGCACTGACAAGCATCACCGTCCGCGCGACCGAGTTTACGACCCCCCGGTCCATGCCGGCGATCCTCCCCCCGAACTCCGCCTACACGTATTGCGCGGAACTCGCCGTGGATGGGGTCACGAGGGTCCGCTTCGATAAACCCGTCATCACCTGGGTCGATAACTTCCTCGGTTTCGACGTGGGCGAGATCGTCCCTGTCGGATATTACGACCGCGACAGAGGGGTCTGGGTGCCTTCCGACAACGGGGGTGTGGTCAAGCTC
>JAFGWZ010000269.1 GCA_016936905.1 Deltaproteobacteria bacterium
CCCTCAACTTTCCGTGAAGGCCGCTCAAGTGAGTTGGGCGGAAGCCCGTTTGGTATTCCCCTTTGGCCCCACTTCTTCCATTTACTCTGCTTACGTTTTCGTTTCCCCTCAAAAAAATAACCGATGGATAAAATATGCCTAAAGTCGCCGGGCCTTTTATCCGATCTAAGATTCGTACGTTACAAAAGGTGAAAGTGTTGCAATAGGTACAGGCCGTACAATCTTTTGGCAAGAAAGGAACAGGCGTGTCGAAGCTCTTTTTTTCAACGTCGGAAGTAGCGCGATTATTCAAGGTGAACAGGGTCACGATTTATCGATGGGCGAAAGACGGGAAGCTTAAGGCCTACGAAATCGGGAAGAATATGAAGATCCCCATTTCGGAGGTGAGAAGATTGTTGAATGAATTCGGCCTTTCGCTGACGGAGATCCAGGACATGTGCGACAGCACAGAGGATGCTGAACTTATCGAATCGGCGCGGTATTTGTCAGAAAACTGGAATGGGAAAAAGCTCGTTGTTGCCATTGATGATAATGCTGATCTTTTGACGTTGATCGAGAATCTGTTTGAACAGACGGATCTGAAGGATTTCTGCAGGCTTCTCACGTTCTCCGACAGTCTGGAAGCGGCGCTCCAGATCGGCGGAGGAGGAAAACCAGATGTGCTCCTGGCGGACGTCAGGATGTCGGGACTTGACGGGGTTGAACTGGCAAAGAAGGTACGATCGATGCACCAGGATGTGAAGATCATCTTTATGTCAGGTTATCCCCGAGAAGAGATCGAGGAGAGGATCACCGACATGGAGGTGGTCGACTATCTGATGAAACCTTTTGATTTTAAGACATTGCATTCACTGATCCACAAAACGTTACACTAAAAAACCCGACGAGGAGGGAGAAAAGATGAAGAAAAGTATGAGTATTGTGTTGTCAATTATGATGATCGCATGCTTTGCGACGCTTGCCGTAGCGATTACCAAGGCCGATAAGGATGAAATTGTCGCGGTGGTCGATGAGACCGTGGCAATGCTCGAGAAGGAAGGAAAAGCCGGCCTCGACAAGATTCCGACCATCCGTTTCGGGGAGAATAACTATGTCTACGTGGGCGATATGACCTGTACGATTATCGCCCACGGCTGGCAGCCTCATCTTGTCGGCAAATCCATCATGGGAATCAAGGATGATACCGGGTTCAAGTTCATGGCCAAACTGATGGAAGGGGTGAAAAACAGCACGGCGACAAAGAATGGGAAAACCTACTGCAACGGGGCCACATGGGTGACCTATCGCTGGCCCGCCCCGGACGATAAAACAAAATTCAAGAACAAGGTCGTCTACGCGAAGGGCTGTCTCATGGGAGACGAGAACGTCTTTGTAAGCGCCGGTATGTATGAGTAATCGGTTTTTCCCGCGAAGGCCCGCCGGAAGGCGGGCTTCCGCCGCTACCGGCACGGGGAAGCCCGTTCATACGGAGAGATAGGAGGAAGAAATTGAACGTATTTAAGAATATGTGACTCGGGAAAAAGATAGGAGGCGGGTTCAGTCTGGGGCTCCTTCTGGTGGTCGCTGTCGTCGTTGTCGGTGTCGTTCTTGCTAACGTCATCTCCCATAAGATGGAAGTGTCCGGCACGGCGACACAAATCGCCACCGGCATTATGAAGGCACGAGACAATGAAAAACAATATACGATCACGAAAAGTGATCAAGCCATTGAAGCCGTAAAAAAGAATATCGCGGAAGTCCGCAGTCTTCTGACACAAATTGCCGGCAGCGGAGACGAAGGTGAGTCGGCATCGCAGCTGAAAAGCATCAGTGTGTCTCTGAAGCAATACGAAGAGTATTTTAAAGAAATGGTCAATAATGATCGCCTGGTCGACCGGGAACGGGATCGAATGGAAGGCCAAACGAAGGTTATCCTATTGGAACTGCAGAAGAAAATCAGGGGATTCGTCGATGTGAAACAGAGCATGGCCTTCGTGACCGGTGAGGAGTTCAATCCCATTTACACGGAAGTAGCAAATCTCGCTTCCCAGCTCGCCATGGAATTTATGAATCTTCGATTGGCTGAAGCGGATTCCCTGAAGAGCGCCGCTGCTTCCTCCGATACGATCTTCCAGACACAATTCAAGAAGTGTGACAAAATCAGGGGTGAGCTGTTAACGGCAGTTAATGTCATGAAGGATCAGGAATTGGTCGACGCCTACACGGCGGCGGCGTCCAACCTGGCGGCCTACGGCGGTTCCTACAATACTCTCTCTTCATTGTGGGAAGAGAATAATAAGATCGGCCGGGGAATGGCCGACAGCGGCGCCGGGGCGATTTCGGCGGCATCGCTGATTCAGCAGAGGGCGGAGAATGGAATGATCCAGGCGAAGGATCTCATGATCAAGGCCATGATCGCCCTTCTCGTCTTCGGGCTCGTTGCAGGCTTTCTCATGTCGTTCATTATTTCCCGGTCGATCACCGGGACACTCCATCGCGCTATTCACTATCTGCACGAGACATCGGAGCAGGTTGCCTCGGCATCGCAGCAGATCTCCACAGCGTCACAGCAGCTCGCCGAGGGTTCAAGCGAGCAGGCGTCGTCGCTGGAAGAGATGGCGGCGTCGATGGAAGAAGTCGCTGCCATGTCGAAACAGAATGCCGATCACGCGCAGGAGGCCGTTTCGGTGGGGAAAACGACGTCCGACAGCATGGCCAGAAGTCACAGGTCGCTCAAACAGACAAATGAATCGATGAAGCTCATAACTCAGGATGGTGAGAACACGGCAAAGATCGTTAAGACCATCGATGAAATCGCCTTTCAGATCAATCTGCTTGCCCTCAATGCGGCCGTTGAAGCCGCACGGGCCGGCGAAGCCGGAGCGGGTTTTGCAGTGGTTGCAGAAGAGGTGAGAAATCTCGCCCAGAGGTCGGCGGAAGCGGCAAAGGATACGGCCGAATTGATCGGGTCGACGCTGGAACACATTCAAGAGGGTTCAGAGACGGTCAGGCTGAGCATGGAAGAATTTCACAGGATGGGGGAAGACGGCAGAAAGGTGACGGCATTTCTCCATGAAATAAACGCGGCCAGCAACGAACAGTCCACCGGTATTGAACAGTTGAATGTCGGTGTCCAGCAGATGGAAAAGGTAACCCAGCAGACCGCCGCGAACGCGGAAGAATCCGCAAGCGCTTCTGAAGAGATGAGCGCCCAGGCGGAAGGTTTGAAGGATGTGGTGAGAGAACTGGAAGGAATGGTTGGAGGTATAGGCAGGCGAACCAATGGAGGGAGAAATTCATTCCTGGGGATGTGGCGCCGCCCGTCAGGTGATGCCCTCTCGGACTGGGAGGAAGGCGGCGATTCGCCTCTCCCGGTTTCACACGGGAAAGGTATGTTGGCCCGGCAGGATGACGAGATGATTGAGGATAAGGGGATGTTCTAGGATATTCCCGTATTCACGCATCATGAGCATTCCTCAGCAGCCAAAGCATATAAGGAGTTAAGGAGGTAGCTATGCAGACCGAGATGGTCCAGACATCAGAGAAGATCGGCGCTATCAGCGTCATGGAGGGAAAGTATCTCACCTTCGAGCTGGCCGGTGAAGAATACGGTGTAGAGATTCTCAAGGTGAAAGAAATCATTGGCATTATGAATATAACATCAGTCCCGCAGACACCGGAGTTTGTCAAAGGTGTCATCAATCTGCGGGGGAAAGTTATTCCCGTTATCGACCTGAGATTGAAATTCGGCATGAATACAAAGGAATACAACGAACGAACCTGCATCATCGTTGTTGATATCAATAACATGGTTACGGGCATTGTGGTTGATTCAGTGTCGGAGGTGCTGAATATCAAGGCAGAAGAGATCGAGGAGACACCGTCGTTCGGGGTGAATCTGTACACGGGATACATCCTCGGTATGGCCAAACTTAAAGGACAGGTTAAAATTCTGCTTGATATCGATAAGGTGCTCACCTCGACGGATGTTTCACTGCTCAATGCTATAGGAGAATAAATGAGAAGGAGTACGGGCATGAAAAAGATGAAATTAGGAACGAAGCTCATTGCGGTGGGGACGCTGATAGTTATCCTGCCATTGGCGATCGTCGGGTTTATCGCCGTGAACAAGTCGGTGAACGAAATCACCAGGCTTGAGTACGCGCAGATGGAAGCACGATCGAAATTGATAGCTCAAATGATCGACAGGGTCTTCGAAGGTGAGATGAAGCTCGTCACGGACCTGTCTGTCGGAAACGCCACAATCAATGCTGCGACAGCCGTCGCCGAAAAAGGATTGGAAAATTCAAAGGAAGAGATCGACGCCTTGAACAAGAAACTTATAACGTTCAGCAAGACGAAGGGCCTCGGGGAAAGCAGCCAGGTTGTCATAGCCGTGGGCCTTGACGGTAAAATCTTCGCGTCGTCCATCCCGGACAAGTATAACGGTGTATCCGTTGCCGACCGTCAGTATGTCAAGGACGCTCTCGCCGGCCAGAAAAATGCCAAGTATGCCGGCGTCAACAAAGTGACGCAGAAGCTGTTCATGCCCGTGGCGGTGCCCGTCTATTCACGGGAAGGGAAGATTGTCGGCGTTACATCCAACATCATCGATATCAGCTTTCTCGATGATGTCATCAAGGATGAGAAAGTCGGAACATCCGGGTATGCCTATGTGGTCGATAAAGACGGCTACTTCGTGAGTCATCCCAAAAAGGAACTGGTGCTGAAGCAGAGCATCTCGAAGCTCAGCGGAATGGAAGACGTATCGAACAAGATGACGTCGGGACAGCAGGGTGTCGCGCAATATGTTTTTGATGGTGAGGAAAAAGTGTGCGGGTATGCCCCTGTAACCCTGTCCGGCTGGAGTGTCGGATTAGGTGTCACGAAGGCTGAGCTTTTTGCCTCTGCAAGAAGTCTTCGAAATATCATCCTGACAATCGGGCTCCTTTTCGTTGTCGCCTCTGTCGTAATTTATTATTTCTTCGCGCGGAGTATCTCGGCAGCGATCAACCGGGCGGTTGCGGCGCTGATAGAAAGTTCCG
>JAFGWZ010000270.1 GCA_016936905.1 Deltaproteobacteria bacterium
AACGCTATTTCTACCTTGACCTTCCCATATCAGTAATATATAAAACAGCGAGTACGAACAGGACCTGAAAAACCACTTCAACTCAAAAGGGAGGGTTTATGAAGTATATCGACCAGATAGATTTGAAGGGGAAAAAAGTTGTCTGCAGATTCGACTTTAATGTACCTCTTGACGAGCATTCCAATATCACCGACGATGTAAGAATCAGGGCGGCGCTCCCGACCATAAATTACGCGCTTGATGAGGGAGCAAAAGTAATCATAATCTCCCACCTCGGCAGGCCGAAAGGCGAGGTAGTCGATAAGTTGAGCCTCACGCCGGTGGCCCGCCGGCTGTCCCGTCTCATCGGCAAGGAAGTCGCGTTGGCGAGGGATTGTATCGGCATGGAAGTCAAACAGATCGTGGAAAACATAAAACCCGGCTGCATTGTCATGCTCGAAAACCTCCGTTTTCACAAGGAAGAGACAGACAACGATGACGGGTTCGCGAGGGAACTGGCGAGCTATGCCGATGTGTACGTCGACGATGCCTTCGGTAATGCCCACCGTATTCATGCGTCAAATGTGGGGATTACAAAATATGTTAATGAATGTGCCCTCGGGTTTCTCATGAAAAAAGAGTTGAACTATTTCAGCAAGGCCCTCGAAAACCCCTTCAGGCCGTTAGTTGCGGTTGTCGGCGGTTCAAAAGTGTCGGATAAACTCCACGCATTGGGGAATCTTGTCAATAAAGTAGACAAGATGATCATCGGCGGCGGCATGGCGTTCACCTTTTTGAAGGCGATGGGATATGAAATCGGGAAATCGATTGTTGAAGATAATCTCATTGAAGCCGCAGCCCGGGGCATTGAGAGAGCGAAAAAGCTGGGTGTTAAATTATACTTTCCCGTAGACTGTGTCACCGCGGAATCGAGGGATCGGAAAGCCGTCACCAAGATAGTGCCTGTGCAGGAAATCGATCCGAACTGGATGGGGCTCGATATCGGACCGGCGACGATAACGCTCTTTCGCGAAGTGCTTGATGATGCAAAGACGATTGTCTGGAATGGCCCCATGGGAGTATTTGAAATCGATGCGTTCAGCAGGGGAACCTTCGCGATGGCTCACGCCGTCGCCAGTTCGCACGCCCTTACCATTGTCGGCGGAGGTGACACCGATGTAGCCGTCCATCAGGCGGGCGAAAGCGACTACATAACATACATATCAACAGGGGGCGGCGCTTCGCTTCACCTTCTTGAAGGAAAAGAGCTCCCGGCGATCAAGGCAATCAAGGAGTGCGGCGACTGACAGGTTAAAACCGCCGGCACGGCGCCTCCGAGCCAAACACCTATCGAGGGACTAAAGTCCGTATGAGCACTCTGAAACTTTGACAATCTGGCCAAGGCAATTCCGGGGCCCGGTCTTTGCCTTGGGCCATGGTCCTTTAGCCCTTCGCCTTTAATTATGAGAAACATAAAGATCATCCTGGAATACGACGGAACCGGCTATCATGGATGGCAGCGGCAGCCGAACGGGATCACGATTCAAGAGACGCTGGAAAACGCAATTCACCGGATAACTCAAGAAAAAGTCACGCTCATCGGCTCGGGCAGAACCGACGCAGGGGTTCACGCCTTCAATCAGGTGGCAAACTTCCGGACGGATTCGACCATCGGATGTTACAACATGATGCGGGGGATCAACAGCGTTCTTCCGTATGATATCGTGGTCAAAGAAGCGTCGGACGTGGAAGGAGGGTTTCACTCCCGCTATAGCGCGAAGAGCAAGGTCTATATTTACCAGATCTGTAATCGCCCCGTCAGGCCGGCGCTCTTGAAGAATTTTTCATGGCATGTTTACCAGGCCGTCGATCTGCTTCTCATGGACAAGGCCCTCCGGCTCCTCGTGGGGACGAAGGATTTTTCTTCGTTCTGCGGGGCCGATGATGATGCATCGAATCACGTCAGAACAGTTATGAACACTGGCATTGAAAAAAAGGGGACCGATCGGATTCTCGTTACAGTGGAAGCCGATGGATTCCTCCGTCATATGGTGCGTAATATTGTGGGATCGGTGGTGGATGTGGGAAAAGGGATTCTCTCCCTGTCGGAATTTTCCGACATTATTGAAGCGCGGGACAGAACGAAGGCAGGGGTGACGGCACCGCCCCAGGGCCTTTTCCTGATGGAGGTACGATACTGATGAGAATCCTTGTTCTGGGACACAGAGGAATGCTCGGGAACGACATTGTTTATCGATTGGGCCTTGTTCATGACGTCATCGGAATGGACATTGACGAATGCGATATCACGGTGCCGGGAGAATGTCAGCGTATCGTCGACGAGACAGGACCGCAGGTGGTTGTCAATGCGGCGGCCTATACGGACGTCGACGGCTGCGAAATGAATCGGCAGGCCTGTTTCGCCGTCAATGCCGACGCGGTAAGAAATATCGCCCTGGCCTGTCGTGACAGGAGCATCAAGGTTGTCCACTTCAGCACCGATTATGTCTTCAGCGGAATGAAAGGAACGCCATATAAAGAAGATGACGAATGTAACCCCATAAATGTCTACGGTGAATCGAAACTCGCGGGAGAAAGGTATCTCCGGAACCTGACGGACAACTGGATCATTGTTCGGACCGCTTGGCTGTATGGCAAAAACGGGAAAAATTTTGTGAACACCATCGTGGGAAAGGCGAAGGAAGAATCGTCGCTCCGTGTTGTTAATGACCAGGTGGGTTCTCCCACCTATACGGTGGACGTGGCCGCCGCCGTCCACGCCCTCATTGACGGAGACCAGCAGGGGCTGTTTCATGTCACTAACCGGGGACGATGCAGTTGGTATGAATTGACGCTGAAGATCCTTGAATATGCAAACCTGACCGATGTCAGGGTTGATCCCGTTTCTACCGATGAATTCCCCCGGGCGGCAGCCCGTCCGCGTTATTCCGTACTGAACTGCTCAAAGTTTTCGGACTGTGTGAACAGGACTCTGCGCTTCTGGCAGATCGCGCTGAAGGATTACATTAATCGGATAATCTGAGAACAATCCGGACGTCTTTTCCCCTCTATTAGCCTTGACACCCGTTGTCAATTCCCATATATATAGATCTGTTATAAGAATTACTTCAAATATGAACTGCCATTCATTAGGTAACCGGCGAAAGGAACAGATGGTGAAAAATCTACTTGTGACAGCCTTCGTGGTTTTTTCTCTTTTCATGCCGCTTTCATCTCCGGCAAAGAACATCGTCATGTCTGAGGGAACGGCCTTCATTCACAACGATCGCATGGACATCGCCCGTGACAAGGCGATTGAAAGCGCTCTTCGGCAGGTTGTCGAGAAAACGGTGGGGGTCATGATCTCAAGTACCACGGAGGTCGAAAACTTCGAGGTGAAACTCGATCAGATTCTTTCCGAGTCACAGGGATTTATTAATACATACAAGGTGGTTGACGAGAAGCGTGAGGGCGATATCCTTAAAGTAACGGTTGAGGCTGATGTGGGTGTGGGAAAGCTGAAAGACCGGATGAAGGCCATCCAGATGGTCATAACCAGAAAATCCATGCCCCGTGTCATGGTAATATTCGGTAATGAAACGCAGGCGGATATGATCGCCGAGTCGGTCATGTCTCAGTATTTCATGTCCAAGGGGTTCACGGTGATCGACGCGGAGACGGTAAAAAAGAACGTGAAACATGAACGCCTTCAGGCTATGGCGTCTGATGAAAAAGAACTCAAAAAACTCGGGCACCGGTATGGCGCTGAAATCGTCATACTGGGCAGCATAGAATTCTCTCATAAATCAATGAAAGTGGACAATATTGAAATGGTGTTCAACAAGGCGCTCGGCTCAGTCAAGGCCGTCAATGTCGATACGGGGGTGGTTATCGCCACCGACAGCGATACCCGGTCCGCTCCGGGAATGGGAGAAGCGGAAAAACGAATCATCGAGGAAATGGGCCGGAAGATGTCGGAAAATGTGATGAACCAGGTCATGGAACGGTGGTCTTCGGAACTCACCAACGCAGTGACCGTGACGGTGGTGGCATCCGGTCTCAAGTCGTACCAGGAACTTGCCATGTTCAAAGAAGCGGTTGCCCGGGAGGTGAGGGGAGTCAAAAATATGTATCAGCGATCATACGCGAATGGACGGGTTGAGCTCGATATAAATATAAAGGGAAACACACAGAGTCTGGCCGACGATATCGTAACGGTCAAGCTCAAAAATCGCCGAGTCAAGATTCTTGAGATGACTCAGAACAAAGTAATCGTTAGAATAGAACCTTAAATTTTAAGATGGGGGTTGGACGATATGAATTTCAAAAAGAGAAGTATCATCGCATTCATTGGCCTTTTTGCCCTGATTCTCTTGGTGGGCTGCGCCGTCTCGGAGAGTTTCAAGCAGGGAGAACTCTTAAGCAAGAATAATCGCTGGGATGACGCGATTGTCTTTTATGAGAAGGCAGTAAGAGAGAATCCTTCGGCAGCAAAATACCAGGAGAAATTGGCGCTTGCGAAACGGGAAGCCGCTAAGATTCATTACGCAAGCGCGGCGAAGAGATTCGATTCGGCAAAGGATATGTCCATCCCCGCTCTGGACCAGATCATCAAGGAAGCGAAGCGGGCGCATGACCTCGACGGGAAGAATAAGACCATCGCTGATTTCTACAATAAAATAACGACATACCGCAGTCAGCGTATCGCCGAGCTCAAGGAATTGTATGAGCAATCCACCACTGATATGGACAATGAGGACTGGCTGGGCGCGGTGAAGAAGTTGCGGCTTGTCAACGAACTATTCCCCGGATATGAAGAGGCAGGCGACAGGCTTGCCCGGGCGGAACAGCAGGGAACACAGGCCTTCTACAAACAGGGCATCGAATTCGGAAAGAATGAAGAGTGGAAGCTGGCAACCCAGTCATTCAAGGCTGCAATCGAAATCAACCCTGATTTTCTGGACGTGCAGAGCATGTATGATAAGGCGAAAGCCAAGGATGATGTCAATTATTATATAGCCCAAGGCAACCAGGCGCTTCGCGGCAACGATCTTGAGAAGGCGCTGTTCTTCTACGAAAAAGCAATGGAATATCAGCCTGACAATGAAAAGCTGGGCGAACAGGTAGCCACGATTAAAGACAGGCTGGGGAAAACCTATTTCGATCTGGCCGTAAAATTTACACAACAGGGCAGGCTGTACCAGGCAACAGAGAAGATAACCCTTGCTAAAGACTATTCGCCGTCGATTCAGGATGGCATTCTCTATGGCGAGCTGCTTAACAACCTGTCACGGAAACTGCTGGAACGGGCGGATGATTACGCCAAGGCAGAAATGTGGGGTAACGCCCTGGTGTGGCTTGAGAAGGCTGAGGCATTGAACCCCGATTATCCTGAGCTTTTTTATCGGGTGCTGGCGGCAAAAGACGCGATTACCAAACGTATCAAGAAATCAATCGCGGTCTTTGATTTCGGCAGCCCGAGCAATAATAAAGACGCCGGTAAGATCGTGGCGAACAAACTGATAACGTATCTTCACACGAATGCCAGCGGCGACGTCAAGATCATTGAGCGCGAAAACCTGCAGTCGATTTTACGGGAAATGCAGCTTGGGCAGACGGGGCTTGTGGATGTGAAGACGGCCCAGGCGGCGAAGATGCGTGGTATCGACACCTTCATCCTGGGAGACGTTCTGCAGTATTCGGTAAAATCGAGAACCCATCAAAGCAGCAAGCAGGTTAAAGTGCTTGTTGATACCGAGATGGTGCCCAATCCTGACTTTACCCTGTGGCTGCTCCAACATCCAAAGGCGAGCCAGGAGGAGTGGAAGCATGCCCCTCCAAAGGAACGGGAAAAGAAAAACTATCAGCTTATCTCATACAACTCGGGAGAAACAAAGATCAATTCGCTCATTGAAATATCATATAAACTTGTGAATACGACAACGGGAGAAAACCTGGCGACAGATACAGTTTCCGGAAGGCTCCTTAAGGAAGATTCATATCAGGACGAAGTGCCGATGGCAAAGATACCTTACGATCCCGTAGAGTTACCATCGGAACTTGAAGTGCTTGATGAGCTATCCAATGAGAAGGTTTCTCAGGTGGGGCAGGATGTGCTCAAGCATTTTCAGAGCCTCGAAGTTGAGTATTTCAATGAAGGGCAGGTACAGATGAAGCGGAGACGGTTTGACCAGGCAATCGAACGTTTCATGGATGCAACCTATGATGAAAAGCTGAAGCGGATTTCAACGCCCATTTCCAAACAATCCGCTGAGATTGTAGACTCTCTGATAAAGGGAAAATAGGCCTAACTTTCTGAATGCCCGCGGCTTACACGACCGCGGGCATTCATTATCTGTGAGGGGAGTATTCATTATGCCCGGACGGAAATCATTCTATGTCGCAGCATTTTTTATTGTCTGCCTGCTCATCCCCGCAGTTGCCAGCGCCGAGAGGGAAGTAAAAATCTCAATTTTTAATTTCGACACAGTCAATATTGAAGCTGCCGGTTACGGCACCACCGTCAGCAACATGCTTGCCACATCACTCAAATCGACAACTGATTTTGACATTATTGACCGGAAAAATCTCG
Source organism: Deltaproteobacteria bacterium (assembly GCA_016936905.1). Lineage (GTDB taxonomy): Bacteria > Desulfobacterota > Syntrophia > Syntrophales > UBA6807 > DSDU01. Next base: position 6,572 of record JAFGWZ010000270.1, read on the forward strand.
AAGCCTTCCTTATGTTGAACGATCTTCAGCAGAATGATGATCTCAAAAATGTCGTCAACATAGGCAACAGGCTGGGACTTTACGCCGTTGTTACCGGATCGGTCGAAAAGAAAGGCGCTATTATAACCATCACATGCAAGGTTATTCAGATCGACAAAAAAAACATCATTTTCAGGACGACTGCCCGGTCAGTCGGTGATGCGGGATTAGTAAACGAAACGAATAAGCTGAGCACAAAGATCAAGGACATTCTCACAAAGAGTTCCTCTGCCTCCGCGGAAGATGAGGCGGGAGGACGGAGCAGCGGACCGACGGATGTCAAGGCGAGGGCGGGCGGCAGCAATAAGATATTTCTCACATGGAACAGCCCTCCAGACCAGAAGGACACAGGCTACAAAATTTTCAGAAGCAGAAGCGAGAAGGGGCCGTTCGCTAAAATTGCACAGGTAGAGACGACGGAATACCGGGACGAATACCTCGATACAGAGACAACATACTATTACAAAATACGCTCATATGACTCACGGGGACGTCAGAGCGGATTTTCCGACATCGCGTCCGCTGCTACAGCGCCGACTCCGAATCCCCCGATCATCCTTAAAACAGTGCCTCATGTCAAAGCAATCGAAGTTGTCTGGGCGCCGTCACCGGCTCGAAGCGCCGACCCGAATCCGATGAAGGGGTATAAGCTGTACCGCGCAAAAGTGGAGAGTGGTCCCTATAGCCCGGTAGCGACAATTCTTGGAAGAGACGTGGGGCTCGGCGGATCGTCCACAACCACGCTCGACAAATTGTTGAAAGTGGAATACATCGATAAAAATCTGGCGGATGGAGAAGACTATTATTACAAGGTCTCGGCATATGACGTGAAGGACCTCGAAAGCGACCTGTCGGCTCCGATCAAAGGCAGCACCATTCCTGTCGTCCGCAATCTGTCGGTACGGGACGACATGATACGGGAAATAGAACTGACATGGGACCACATTCCTTCCCCGCTGATAAAGGGATATTATGTCTATCGGGGAACCCAAGAGAGCGGTGAATTCTCAAAAATCAAGAAAGTCGACCGGAGCAGTACCGATAAATCCCCCACCATGCGGTACACCGATGAGCAGGGGCTGGGGGATAACGTTACCTATTATTACAAGGTAACCGCATATAACGGTGATAACAAGGAAACGTCGCCCTCCGTGCCGGCGTCGGCAACAACGAAGGGAAAGCCCCCTGTTGTGAAAGATCTGAAAGCGACGGGCGGTCAGGTCAAGCAGGTGACCCTCGAGTGGAAAGGCAATTCCCAGGAAGAGGTCAGGGGATATGTGGTCTATCGGAGCGGAGAGACATACGGAACGTATACCCGCATTGATAAAATCTCCGGAAGAGAAAAGAAAAACTTTGTTGACAAAAAACTGGATGATAACGGAACGTACTGCTATCGGATCACAACATACAATAAAGTAGATGTTGAAAGCGAAATGACCGATGCCGTCTGTGCCACCACAAAGCCGAGACCGTCAAAACCGACGGGACTCTCCGGCCAGAACCTCCAGGTCAAGAAGGTTCCTCTCCGGTGGTCGGCGAATGCTGAAAAGGATATCA
>JAFGWZ010000271.1 GCA_016936905.1 Deltaproteobacteria bacterium
ATCAGCAAAGGTTTCAGCATTGCCGACACGGTGGTATCGCACGAGCGCGACAGGGCTGAGAGTACGTTCACCCGTGTGCTGTCGGGAGAGAAACTCCCATCCGGGGAATATGCATGCGTCCGAAAGGATGGCTCGGTCTTTCCTGCCTTGGTCATGTCGAACGCCATCATGAAAGGCGGTACGATCAAGGGGATCAGGGGTGTTGTCGCCGACATGACCGTCCAGAAGAAAATGACGACACAGCTCGAGGAATCGGAAGCACGGTATCGCACCCTCTTCAACACAACGGGCACGGTGATGATGCTTGTCGAGGAAGATATGACTATCTCCCTCGCCAACCAAGAGTTTTCCCGGCTCAGCGGCTATCAACAGGGAAAGGAATTAAAATTCCATGACCTGGTGCATGAGGCTGACCGTGAAGTTATGATGGAAAATCACCGTAAGAGAAGGATCGACGTGAAATCCGTGCCGAATAGTTATGAATTCAGGTATGTCCACAAAAACGGAGAAGTGCGGAATGCCTTTCTGACCATCGCTATGATTCCAGGGACGAGGAGAAGCGTTGCCTCAGTCATCGACATAACGGACCTCAAACGAACGCAGGAAGAGCTTCGTGAGAAATCGGTCAACCTGGAGGACGCGAACGCCGCATTGAGGGTGCTTCTAAAACAGAGGGAGAATGACAAGGCCGAACTCGAACGCAACGTCTTGACAAACCTGAAGGAGGTCGTTTTTCCGTTCCTGGACAAGCTGAAGGCACAGACGCTTACTCCTTCGCAGACAAATATTCTGTCGGTTATGGAAGAGAGCTTGAAGGAGGTCACCTCTCCATTCCTGAGAAGCATTTCATCCAGATATTCCAAGCTGACCCCACGGGAGATTGAGATCCTGATCCTCGTCAAGGAAGGCCGTTCAACAAAGGATATTTCCCGGATACTGCACACATCCCAGCGCACGATCGATTTTCAGCGCAACAGCATCAGGAAAAAACTGGGAATCAACAGCAGCAAAATCAACCTCAGAACATTCATCATGACCCACCAGGACCCCTTTATGTGAGGAATCACGGGCTGCAGTCATTCAATCTACCCCCTGTCCGGAGGTTTTCCACTTGGTTTACTGATTTACCGGCAGAGTGAGGAGCGGATGAGCCGTGTGCAATTCTCCTGACTGTAATGAAAAGAGAGTTCCCACCAGTATGAAATATGCCTTTGATCTGGCGTCGCTGTCGGGGATGTAGTACCACCGGCCCCGATAGAACACCGCAACATAGGCGTCCTTCGGATTTGTCTCACTGAATCGCACCTTAATCAGGCCCTGATGAAGTCCTTTTCTGTCAAGCATGGTATCTGTTGATACCAGTTTTTTCCGCGCGACGCCCTGTTCCAGTTCTTTCTCGGGCACCTCCACGTTCCGGGCGAGATCATAGAGAATCCCAAAACAACTCTTAAACTTGATGGTCACTGTGTCGTGTCTTTCCGTTTCAGCGAGTCCCAGGGTAAGATCCCTGACCGGCGTCAGTTTGATGCTCGAGATTATTTTACCGTCCGGGGCTATGATCCTGACGGGATTGATTCCGAGAAGATTCTCTACTTCATCGGCCTCTTCCGGTCCGGAATATCGTAACTGCATCGTACCTTTTCCTTCTTTGTCAACACCGACGAATTCAATGTCACCACGTATCTGCATACGGCCGAATATTGCCGCGAGATCGAGGAATCTGCCGTACGGTTCGGCTACGCCCTTCGCCATGGCGGGTTCGTAATTGTGAAGTTCACCGATCATATCAACGACGGTCCACATGAGAGATTCAATATTCCAGCCGACACGGGTGAGGAGCAGAAAACGGTCCAGAGTAATTTCCTCCATGAGCTGCCTCAAAGCATCTTCTCCCTGGACAGGGGTATAGGTAATAGTCGGTTTCTCGCCATAACCGGCACCGAGAGACGGATTCATGTAATTGGACCAGAGATCACTTCCCTTGTTAAACACTGTTCCCGCCAGCCCCGCGCTTGCGGTGTAGCTGAATGAAGAAGAAATGGAACCTACCTGGAGAAAGAACAGCGGCTCATAATATTTGGCCCTGACAATATTGATCAGCAGTTCTTCATTGTTGCTTCTCTGGATGCTCACGTTGTAGTCGAACCTGTTTCCCTTCAGGGCTTTTGGCCCGAGGGAGCAGCCGGAAATGAAAAAACAAAAAATAATGCCAAGGATGACTGAAAATTTTGGATATTTCCGCGTTATATAGGTAGTATCCATTCGATGCCTCCTTGTCGTTGCTTTTGTGTCATGTTACTTATACCAAAAACGATTGCCGATGCTGGATTCAATTTGTCGGTTATTATTTTCCTGCGATCCCCGCGCCATAAAAGAAAGGCGTGAAAACCATCGTGTCAACGGGAGTGAATTGAAAAGAAATTCGTTATGTTAATGTCAGTTATATAAAAGGAAACAATGTACATGTCAAGAGAGATGATAGGAGGTAAGGCCGGCCGTCGGCCGCGGCATATTTTTTCCTTGCAATGATGTTTCTTGTAAGCTAACTAATCAACTCTGTGGGTTTTTCAGAGTGTGCCTGGGTGGCGGAAGTGGTAGACGCAAGGGACTTAAAATCCCTCGATCCTTGAGGTCGTGAGAGTTCGAGTCTCTCCCCAGGCACCAGTAATCATTAGGGTTTTGCCGATATGGTAAAACCCTTTTTTGTGCCTATATCTGTGATTGTAACCATTTTGTAACCACTCTGCACTGTAAGGCTTCCTGTTTTTCACGTGTCCCCGCGGCTTGAACGGCTTGTTACATCATGGTGAAGTTGTAAAACGATTTGAGATATTGCAGTTTATCGTATTGTTTGATGGCCTTTTTGCGATCCAGCCATCGGTAAATATTCAGAAGTTTTTCGTGGACCCGGTACTGCCCGGAATTGATGGATACGGACCGTTCATATGCCGAGATGGCCTCTCCTATGGCTCTTCGCTGCATCATGATGTCTCCCCGTAACTCATATTTCATGGTCGCCGCAAAAGATTCGTCGGGTATCCTTTCTAGGTACCCGATGGCCGCGGGAATATCATCTTTCTGCCAATAGTGCTGTGCCAGGCTCACATTCGCGTATGCCGAAAACGGCATATTGATCGAAGACGAAGCCTTCCAGTATGCGACCGCTTCCTCGTTCCGTCCCTTTGAATTGAGGATGATGGCATGGAGATTGTAGTACGCCGTCATGTCTCCCGTGCCGCGAATCGGCAGGAATTCAATGATGATAAAACAGACCAGAACACCGGCATAGAGACCGGTTTTTCGAATGTCCCGGTTTTTCAGTGAACGAATGAAGGAAACGGCGCCCGCAACTGCAAAGGGGATGAGGATGACGAGTACCGGTAGGCGGTAGCGCGTGCTGGTAAAAAACACGACGAGGGTTAAACCGTAGGCGATGAAGATAGACGCGATTGACCAGGTTTTTTCCGATTTTCCGAGGCATACGGCAATTCCGCCCATGGCAAGGGGTAGAATAAACCAGAAACTGAAGAGGGGCCATTTGAAAAACGGGACGACCGTACTCATGAAGTCGATGTTATAGTGATCGCCCGCTTCGAACCTGTTGAAGAAGGCCAGGGTCTTTACCGCGATCTTTTTGAACATGGCGAGCGGACGTTCCCTTCCTTCTCTTGCAATCTCGCATATCCAGAAACTGGAGGCCTCCTGGGAAGTCAGTTTTTTGCCTGCCCGCCTGCTCGCCTCGATAGTAAACTGGATTCCCTGTAAAAAAGGTGACGAGGACGCGAAAGGGGCGGGCCGGTAATAGGGATCAGGATTTGCAAGATTGTTGCCGAGATAGAGGTTGAAGCCGAACTGAGACGGGTCTGCTTCCAGGTTCCCGGTAGCCTTGTGGTTCCACAGTATGAAAGGGGTAAAGACGATGCCACATCCGATGACGAAAGCCGCCACCACGGCGACTGCGGATTGCAGCGATCTTCTTTCTTTGCGGGCATGGATGATGAGAATCAGGAGAATAACGGGAATCATGATGCCCGAGTTCGGCCGGCAGTAGAAAAGCAGTACCGCGACGATTCCGAGCAGGAGAGTAAGGCCGGGCCGATGTATCCGTAGCACAACCAGCACAAGGTATACTGTCAGCGCAAAAAGAAAGACCGACAGCGACGTTTTCAGCGGGACAATACTGTAAAAGACAAAGGGCTTGTAAAGAGCGGCGATCAGGCAGGACGCGAGCCCCACCCGACGGTTGAAGAGATCCGACCCGATAAGGTAGATCAGGAAACAGGTGAGGACGCCGCAAAGGATATTCATGATTCTGATATAGACAGGCTCGGGTGACAGCAGTTTATAGACAGCCGCCATGACAAATGCCGGGAGCGGGGCATATTCGTACCCCCTGGAATAATTGTAGGTCCCGTCGGCGATCTTTTTCGCCCAGACGTGATAAATGTTTTCGTCGAGCATCAGGAAATCGAAGTAAATGCTGTCCTTCATGTCAATAAGGGCTATGATCCGTATGACGAGGGCGCAAAGCAAAACAGCGATGACAAGTAAGCGAAAATGCCGGGCCGATGCCTCGATGAGGGGATGCATCTGTCTGCCGTTATGTGAAGAAGCTTCCTTCATGTCCCCGTCCGCAGAGGGTGAAAGCTGCTGCATTCTGTTGGTTTACCCCGCGAGCGTTCTTATCCGTAGAGCAGTTTTATTATGCTGTAAATATGCCTGAGGACGATCTTTCGTATCCGGATTTTGGAGTGGCCGGACTTTCTTCGATATTCATGGGAAGGAACCTCGCCGATTCGATACCCCTTCTTGAGCGTTTTGATGATTATCTCCTGTTCTATGGCGGGAGTGTTTTCTCTGAGATCAAGTTCCATGAGGATCTCTGTCCTGATGCTTCTGAATCCGTTCTGAGTTTCGGAAAGCATCACGCCGAACCGATGATTGATCAATGCAGTGGCAACGGCGCAGCCTATGATGCGGATGGATTCCTTGAACCCGCCATGGGCGTCGTCGGAGCCACCCATGACGCGGGAGCCGGTTACGAGATCGGCCTTCCCTTCCAGGACAGGCCGTACCAGGCGGGGTATGTCATCGGGGTCGTGGGACCCGTCGGCATCGATGAAAACCGTTATGTCCCGGGTAAGGAACGGTATGGCACTGCGGATCGCGTCTCCCTTTCCTTTTCCGTGGTCGAATATCACCGGTACTCCGAGTGAACGGGCGATATCCGCGGTGCCGTCATACGAGTGACCGTCCACAACCACGATATGGCGGGCATGTTTTCTAACGCCGGTTATGACGTCACCGATGGTCGCTTCTTCGTTGAGTGCTGGAATGACAACGACTATTTTATCTTTCACGATATTCTCGTTTCTTAGTTGGAAATGATTAAATCTGAAAATCTGCTAAAATCTGGGTGCTGAAAAATCTAAATCTCACATATGGGAGCACCCATTCAGATATCAGGTCCATGTATGCCTGATAATCCTCATCGTTAAAGAATGTTTTCTGCCGATGGTTTCCACGTTTGTTTATGTGGTGTGAAAACCCTGGAGCTGTTACCCGAGCTATTCTTGCCATAGGATAGCAAAAAAATCGACTTAAAATTCCTCAACCCCGCTTTTGTGAGGGTTCGAGTCTCTCCACAGGAAACATTTTTTATCATTTCGTGGGGGACCGACTGTTGCACGTCCGTTAAAAACGATATCTCCAAGATCGATACAGCACTGCACTGTAAGCACCGCCGGATTCTGTGCCTTAAAAGTCTTGACCTCGCCGTGAGTTTTTTCTATAGTCCCAGTCCTCAGTTTGTCCCGGTATGATAATAAAATAATACATGAATGGAGGATAAGAATGAAGATAGTGCTCTTGGGCGCTCCTGGCGCCGGAAAGGGAACGGTGGCGAAGCTTCTGACCGACTATGACGGTTCCGTACAGATTTCGACGGGAGATATTCTGCGGGCCGCCGTCAAGGAAGGGAACGAGCTCGGGAAAGAGGCGAAGGCTTACATGGACCGAGGCGACCTTGTTCCCGATTCGCTTATTATGAAGATCATGGAAGCACGGCTGCAGGAGGATGATTGTCAAAGCGGTTTTATCCTTGACGGTTTTCCGAGAACAATTCCCCAGGCTGAAGCATTAAGAGAATTGCTCAAAAGGCTCGACATAAGGCTCGACATGGCGGTCAACCTTGACGTGCCGAAGGATGTGATTCTCGATCGTCTGACGACGCGGAGGACGTGCTCAAATCCCGATTGCCAGGCGATCTATAATATCAAAAGTAATCCGCCCACCGCTGAAGGTACGTGCAAAAAATGCGGCGCTCCCGTCATCCAAAGAGACGACGAGACGGAAAAGGCCATCATGAACCGGCTGGAGACATACAATGAAAAGACGGCGCCGCTGATTTCGTTTTATGAGAAGGAAGGGCTGTTGAAAAACATTCTCTCGCTGAACAGTGCCGAAACGGTGGAGGAAATCAAGAAATACCTTGCCGGGTAAGGATTCGACCCTGTCGAAGGCGTAAAATAAAAAGGGCACATTCTGTGCCCTTTTTTATTGTTTTACACTCTGCCGATAATATTTATTAATACATCGGAGCCTGGGTTCCCTCGGGAGGCATATAGGGACGGGGCGCGCCGGCGCTTCGCCGTGCTTCCTTCACTTCGTCCACGGAATATCCCGCCCGGGGGATGCTGAACTCCTGACCGGGATAGATGAGGTCGGGGTTTTTAATCTTGTCCTTGTTGGCATCATAGATGAGAGGCCACATGAAGGGGTCGTTGTATATATCTTCATATTCGGCAATCCACCACAGGCACTCGCCTTTTTTCACCACATGGTAATCCGCCGCGGGAGCCTCTTCGACGATTTCGAGTTCTTCCACAGTTGCGATTACCGATTCACCTTCCTCAAGGACCGGCTCCGCTCCCATCACCGGTTCTTCTTCGGCACCTACGGGAACCTCTGCAACCGCGGTTTCTTCAACAACGACGGTTTCAGACGGCTGTTTGGCGCATCCGGAGAAAAGAAGAACAAGCCCGAAACAAATGAAAATGGTTAAAACTATACGGGATACGGTGATTTTCTTCATAAGTTACCCTCCTTTAGTATGAGCCAGCGAAACAGTTTTTTATCATTACAATTACCATACTACCCGAACTTTATATAAGCAATACGTTAATATGTCAAGTTCAATCAGGATTTCCCCTCGGTTTACGTGATTTTTAGAGAGAGTTCCATCAGTTGCTCGAGTGCCACCGGGGAGGGCGCGTCGGTCAGCAGACAAGTTGCTTTCTGGGTCTTCGGAAAGGCAATCACGTCTCTGATCGAATCGGCGCCGGCCATGATCATGATAATCCTGTCAAACCCGAAGGCGACTCCCCCGTGGGGCGGCGTTCCGTATTCAAGGGCTTCAAGAAGAAACCCGAATTTTGATTGTGTCTCTTCTTCCGTAAGTTTCAGCACGGAGAAGACCTTCGACTGAATATCCTGCCGGTGAATTCGAATGCTTCCTCCGCCGATTTCTGAACCGTTAAGAACAAGGTCGTATGCCCGGGCCCGCACCCTTTCAGGGGCTGAATCGAGGAGGCCTGCGTCTTGCTCCATCGGTGAGGTGAAGGGGTGGTGGGTCGCCATGAGCCGTTTTTCTCTGTCGCTGTATTCAAACATGGGAAATTCCGTAATCCACGTGAAGGCAAAACTGTCGGGAGTGATGAGATTGAGCTTATGGGCCAGGTGGAC
>JAFGWZ010000272.1 GCA_016936905.1 Deltaproteobacteria bacterium
AAGGGCCGGGAAAGAATAGAGGCCATCCCTTTTTCATCCCGCTCGTTTTTCATGTCGACGACATCGACATGGGGAAGCGGACGGTCGTCAACCCGCCGGGTAAGGTTGAGACAGGTGAAATCTCTTTCCCTAGCGTTGAACGTCGTCTGAATCGCCGGTGTGGCCGATCCGAGGATCACGACGGCGTCATTTAATTTTGCCTTGACAATGGCCAGGTTGCGGCCGTTATAGGGCATGCGGTCATCCTGTTTGTATGACGGATCATGTTCTTCGTCCACGATGACGAGGCGGAGTCCTCGGATGGGAGCGAAAACGGCAGACCTTACACCGATGACAATCCGTGCGGCACCGTTCATGATGCGCCGCCATTCGTCGAATTTTTCACCCTTTGTTATGCCGCTGTGGAGTATGGCTGTTTCGTTTCTGTCGAAACGTTCCTGTATTCTGCTCAGGAGCTGCGGCGTCAGCGCTATTTCCGGAACGAGAAGAAGGACGCTGCCGCCGGACTGGAGGACTTCTTCAATGGCGCAGAAATATACTTCAGTCTTGCCGCTTCCGGTGACGCCGTGGAGAAGATAGGGTGCGTACCGGCGGGATGACAACCCATATTTGATTTTACCGAGAACCGCCGCCTGCTCGTCCGTCAGCTTCTCTGGCTTTCCGTGGGCGCCGAGAAAGGATACCTCTCCGGGATTCCGAAAGACTTCCTGAGGCTGCACCGTGACAATCTCACGTTTTTCGAGGCGGCGTACCGCCGCCGTTGCATGGGCGATTGTTTCGTTCAGAGATGAAAGGGACAGGTCACCATGGTCCTGAAGCAGCCGGATGATCATCCGCTGTTTTTCCGTTAAAGGCCGGCGATCATCACCCTTCCCGGTCAGGCTGATAATGTTTTGCGTTTTTTTCCTCACGTCCGGCGTTCCCAATCGGTCTTCTGCCGTTATGATGCCCCGGGCGGTCAGCTTTCTGATATCTTCGTAAACACCGATCCTTTTTACTTTCCGTTGAAGTTTTTTAATGGTTATGCCGCCTGGATGAAGGGAGACTGTTTCGACAATCTCACGCTGTCCCGGCGAGAGGATGATCTGTTCGTGGGCGTTCCGGTCCCCGGACATACGGAGCCATCTGCTGCTTTCCATATTGATACCGCCGGGAAGGATCGATTTCAGCGTTTTACCCAGCGGATACATGTAGTAATCCGCCGTCCATCGATAAAATGCCAGGTCCCTTTTGGAAAAGAGGGGATCTCCATCGGGAACGTCGATAATGTCTTTGATGTCTTCTCGATCTCCCATGCCCGTCACTTCCACCACATATCCGGTTATTCTCCGTTTCCCGAATGGGACGAGAACACGGACACCCACCGTCACCCGGGAAGCGAACTGCTCAGGGACCGCATAGGTGAAGCATGTGTCCGACGGGATGTTAAGGACTATTCGTGCGAACATGGCGGTCATTCTTTCGTCGTGAGAAATGATGCCACCGGGAGGTACGGGCCTCCGTCAACCGGCATGTCAAAACGGCTATCTTCAACGGGCTGATTAATAGATACCTTCGTCACAGTGCTGGAGGCGATAAGTATGTCGTTCATGTAATAATCGATCCGGGAAGGAAGCCAGAATCGTTTCTTCACCGGCGTGTAGTTCCCGTAGTCCACCCTGAGGGCTGCCCGTTTCCCTTCAACGGTGCTTATGCCGGTAAACCTGAGGGGAAAACCCCGGTACTTGTCGATCCACAATCTGCTTCCCGGTGTCTGTAAGTTCCCCCTGCCGATAACGAAGGCGACCGTTTCGTTTATCCTGTCGAAGGCAACGACATTCGTGTCCACACCGAGATAATTGAGGTCGTCCACGAGGGTCTCCACTGAATCATGGCAATAGATGAGCGGGAAAACAGTTTCCAATCGACGGATGTTCACTTTCGATGGTTCATTCACGGCGGCAAAAGTCTTTCTTCCTTTTCCGACGGTGAGTTCCCTTCCTGACGGGAGGGACCGCTCCAATCTGAACATATCGACCCCCTTTACATACATGTGTTCGGTTGCGTCGATAGTCCCGTTTCTTCCAGGATCGTCGAAGAAAGTGGTGGTGAAGAGGGCTTCCATCGTCGTAAGGTGGAGGTGAGAGGCCACTGTTTTCTGGAGTATCTGTTCGGCGGTTGGAATATATGCCGAGGCGTGATACGCGGTTAGGAAGATGAATGTCAGAATGGTAAGGCGCACTGCGGGGGTCTTCATGATCGATATGGTTCACTTTCGTTCGTTTTTGATTGCTGCGATAAAATAACAGAACGGCTCAGCCATTTCAAGATGAATGGAGAGGCCATGGAGCAGGGCGCACCACCGGGGCCTTTGTTTTTCAGCATTTATCTGTTTCGCTTTGAAGAAAATCGGGAGTGAAATGGAAGATGTCTCGCGGGTGCTTCAGGATTGAATCCACTGTCATTACGGCTTCGCTTATCGATGGGATATGCGAATGGTTATTCTCCTCTCTGCTTTTCCTGCTCTTCCTGTTTCTTTTTGCAGTTGATGCAGAGGGTTGTTACCGGTCTCGCCATTAATCTCTTTTCGGAGATTTTCCCCCCACAGGATTCACAGATGCCGAAGGTGCCCTCGTCGAGTCTGCTCAGAGCCTCGTTCAGTTTTTTCAGAAGCTTCCGTTCCCGGTCCCTGATCCTCAGCTCGAAATTTCTGTCTGATTCGAGCGATGCCCTGTCGGTAATATCGGGAAGGTTGACATTGTCATCGGTCATCTCCGAGACTGTCTTCCCCGCATCATTGAGGAGCTGATCGATCCGACTACTCAGCAATTGTTTGAAGTATTCAATTTGTTCGGGCTTCATCGGTATCCCACCTTGTTTCTTACAGGACGTTCCTTTTTTGTGCTGTCCCCATATATACAATGACATTTTTTTTGTAAAGAAAAATTTAGGTTCCGCCGTAGGCTTTTTTAATTTTGTCAATAATATTCGTCGTAGAAATCCCCTCCAGGTAAGGAATGACCACCACCCTTCCGCCTGATCTTTTTACCGATTCTCCACCGACGATATCCTCCTCGTTCCAGTCACCCCCCTTAACGATGATGTCCGGCATCAGGTATTCGATCAGATGAAGCGGTGTATCATCATTAAAAACGGTAACATAGTCGACTGCCTCCAGGGAAGCCATGACATAGACCCGTTCGTCCTGTGGAACGATGGGGCGGAGATCGCCCTTGATGGTTCGGACCGATTCGTCGCTGTTGAGGGCGATGATCAGGACATCACCCAGTTTCTTCGCTTCGTTCAGGTAGTGAGCATGTCCCGCATGGATGATGTCGAAGCACCCATTAGTAAAAACAACGGTATTTCCGTTTTTCCGATGGTGCTGTACATCGTCCCTGAGCTGCTCATGGGAGCGTATCTTTTCTCTATTCGTCAGTTTTTTCATCGCGAATGTTCTGCTCGCTTTCTAGTGTTTGTGATATAGTGCCCGGGCGAGTGTCAGCACCGCAACGTCTTCCGCACCGTTTGCAAGGAGTACCCGTGCGCATTCCCTCACTGTGCTGCCGGTGGTGAAAACATCGTCGATGAGCAGGATTTTTTTACCTTTGATGGTGTGTCGGTTTCTTACATTGAATGCGCCCCGTATATTCCGTGACCGTTCAGTCTTTCTCAACGCAGTCTGTGGTTCTGTGTCGATTGTTCTTTCCAGGGATTCATAATCGACGGAAAGGGATTGTTTTCTGGCGATTTCCCGGGCCAGGATGCCCGACTGGTTGAAGCCTCTCTCCCTGAGTCGCTTCGGGTGAAGCGGTACGGGAAGGATCAGAGAGAAGTCTTCCAGTGAAAGACCACCGTATGTCCCACAAGCCATCATTCTGCCGAGAGCAGTGCCCACCGGGATGTTTCTTCCGTATTTGAATGTGTGTATGGCCGTCATCAGCGTATCTTCGTATCGACCCAGTGCCCTGGCCATTGAGAAAAACTGTTCGCTGGAAAGGCATTTTCCGCAGAGGTGATCTTCTCCCTGTAAATCGGAGAAGGGGATGCCGCACCGGGTGCAGTGGGGTGACGCAATGAGATGAAATCCCGAGAGGCAGTTCATGCAGAATGGCCGGGATATCCCGTCGTCAAGAAAATCTCCGCACACAACGCACCGGGAAGGGAAAACAATCTCAATAACGGCGGCACCGCTATTCCGGATGGTGCATTTCATCAGTGAGAGAGCTGATTTCAGTGATATCGTCTCCAATCGCCATGGTGGGAACATTTGACCATAACCTTTCGATGTCATAAAATTCCCGTGTTGGTTCGTAAAAGATGTGAATAACCACATCCCCGTAGTCCATGAGAATCCAGTTTCCCCCGTTCTCTCCTTCTATGCCCAGGGGGAGTATCCCTGCCGTCTTCAGCTTTTTCGCTACATGGTCGGCGATGGCCTTGACCTGTCGATCCGACGTCCCGCTGCAGATGATAAAGAAATCGGTAAAAGATGAAATTTCTTTCACTTTCAGGATTACAAGATCCTTGGCCTTTCTGTCCAAGGCGGCATTGACGCACTGGATCACCCGATCCTGTGAAATGGTCGTTTTAATAATGTGCAGCACCTCCCGTTTAAGTTTTTATCTGTGAGGTTACGAATTTGTAAAGGGGCTGTACGCCGTTATTGTTTCGTCTCTGTCAGGGCCTGTCGATGTAAGGATCACGGGAACGCCGGCGAGTTCTTCCAACCGCGCCACGTACCTTTTTACCGCCCCCGGAAGATCGTTAAAATTCCGTATTCCCCTGATGTCATCGGCCCACCCCTCCAATTCTTCGTAAACAGGACGGCATTGTTCGAACGTCATAGGATTGGAGGGGACGAGATCGGTGAATGCCTCGTGATCGGTTGTATAGCCCACACAAATCTTCAGTGGATTGATGCCTGTTAGAACATCGAGCTTGGTCAATGCGATGCCGGTAATACCGGAGACCCTGACGGAGTGCCTGACAAGAACCATGTCAAGCCATCCGCAGCGGCGTTTCCTGCCGGTTGTCGCTCCGAATTCGTGCCCCACGTTCTGGATCGTTTCTCCGATTTCATCGGCAAGTTCCGTTACGAAGGGACCGCTTCCGACCCGGGTTGTGTATGCCTTGCAGATGCCGATAACGCCGTCAATGCGGGTCGGGCCGATGCCTGAGCCGCAGCAGGCGCTGCCCGCAACGGTATTCGATGAAGTGACGAAAGGAAACGTTCCGTGGTCGATATCGAGATGACATCCCTGAGCCCCTTCGAACAGGATATGTTTCCCCGCTTTCACGCCCTCGTCGATGATGACCGACGTGTCTGCAGCATACTGCCGCAACCGGTCGGCGTATGCCGTATATTCACGGTAGATCGCTTCGCCGTCCACCGGTTCTTCCTTACAGAATTCGGTGAGATAGAAATTTTTTTCCTCCACGTTCTTCCCGAGCTTTGTTCTGAAAACCTGATCGTCGAGAAGGTCGCACAGCCTGATACCGGCCCTGGATATCTTGTCTTCGTATGCCGGCCCGATTCCGCGGCCGGTGGTGCCGATCTTCGCCCCGCCTCTCAGGGCTTCCCTGGCGAGGTCGACCCGCATGTGATAGGGCATGATAATATGGGCGTTATTGCTGATAAAGAGTTTCGTATCTGCCGGGAGGAGCCGCCGTTCATCCAACTCGTCGAGTTCCTGAATAAGTACCTTGGGGTTGATAACCATTCCGTTTCCCAGGATACAGGTTTTACCGCCGTGAAGGATACCCGACGGGATCAGATGGAGGATCGTCTGCTCCCCCTTGACCACAAGGGTGTGACCGGCGTTATTGCCCCCTTGAAACCGTGCTATGATATCCGCTTCCCCGGCATAGATATCGACAATCTTGCCTTTCCCTTCATCACCCCACTGGGTTCCAACGACGATAATTGCTGCCATGCGGTTCTCCCCCTTGTCTATCGTTATTGTTTACATTTCGATCTGAATAACCGATATGACGTTCGGCAGATCCCTCATTTCCTTGAGAACGTTTTCCGGAAGGAGGCTGTCGGTGCTGAGGACGACAAGCGCCTGCCCGTCTACCTGCTCCCTGCTGAGATGAAGCCGCGCGATATTGATATTGTTTTTGCCCAGGGTCGTGCCGATATTTCCGATGACTCCCGGCTTATCGTAGTTGTAAAGAACGAGCATGTTGCCTTCCGGTATGACATCCAGAATGAATTTATCAATCTTGACGATGCGCTCGTCTTTCTTTCCGAAAATTGTTCCGGCGGCGAACCGCTCTTCTTTCGAGGTTCTGACGGTAATCGTGATCATGTTACGGTAGTCTGTCGTCTCGGAACTCTTAGACTCGATTATTTTGATTCCCCGCTCTTTTGCTATGATAGGGGCATTGATAAAGTTGATGTTCTCCTTGAGGATGGGTGTCAGGAGGCCTTTGATGAAGGCGACGGTGACAGGGGCAACGTCGTAATCGAGAATTTCACCGCTGTATTCGATGGTAACCTGTTCGATACCCCCGGTGACCATCTGTGATTCGAAAGTGCCGAGTTTTTCCGCGAGATCCAGATAGGGGCGGATAAGCGTCAGGATCTCGCCGCTGACGGAAGGGAAGTTGACGGCGTTTTTAATGTCCCCCATCGTCAAATACCCCACGATCTGCTGTGCGATGGCGATGGCAACGTTTCTCTGGGCCTCGTCGGTCGACGCTCCGAGATGGGGGGTGCAGATCACATTATCCAGCGAAATCAGATCAGTGTTTTTCGTTGGTTCTTCTTCAAAGACGTCCAGCGCCGCCCCGGCGAGTTTTCCCGAGATGAGGGCGTCATACAGGTCTTTCTCGTTGACGATTCCTCCCCGGGCGCAGTTAACGACGATGGCGCCGTTCTTCATCTTTGCAATCGCTTCACTGTCGATGATGTTTCGTGTTTCATTCGTAAGGGGGGAGTGGATGGAGATGAAATCGGATTGCTGCAGAACGTCGTCGAACGAACCGAGCTGAATGCCCATTTTCCCCGCCGCCTCGGGGGAGATAAACGGGTCGTATGCCAGGACGTTCATCCCCAGGCCCTGTGCCCTGTTTGCCACGATGGAACCCACTCGTCCGATTCCGATGATGCCGAGCGTCTTGTTATAAACTTCCGTTCCCATGAACTTCTTTTTTTCCCATTTTCCCGATTTCATGGAAGAGGTCGCCTGGGGTATCTTTCGCGCCAGTGAAAGCATCATCGAAATGGCATGTTCCGCCGTGGTGATCGTATTGCCTCCCGGTGTGTTCATGACGACGATTCCCCGCTTGCTCGCCGCGGGTACGTCCACATTATCCAGACCGATTCCGGCCCGGCCGATGACCTTCAGGTTTTTTGCCTTCTCGACGATTTCGGCGGTTACTTTTGATGCGCTCCGGATGGCGAGACCGTCGTAATTCCCGATGATTCCTGCCAGTTCTTCCGGCGTGAGGTTTGTTATAACATCGACCTCTATCCCTTCCGCGTTCTTGAATATTTCGATCCCCTCCTTTGCGAGGGTGTCGCTGACGAGTACTTTTTTCATATATGGTGTTCCTCCAGTTAGTGAGATCGTTTACAGGTCCTTTAACTTCTCGGAGCATACCCTTTCAAGTCCTTCAAGGGCATGTTTTACATCCGACGGTTCGATGGTGGGACCGCACCAGAGCCGAAATCCCGGAGGTGCGTCTTTGTACGAGCCGATGTCGTGGGCGATGTTTTCTTTGCTCAATGTTGCCGCTACAGCCTTGATAAAAGCGCTTCGATCATTTTTCGGCAGCATCTCGAAGGCATCGTTGACGATTTTGAGGCATACCGATGTGTTCGACCGTGTATCAGCGGAATCGGCGAGAAAATCAATCCATGGAGTTTCAGCAACCCATTCCTCAATGATCTGCAGGTTCGTCATGCTTCGCTTGAGCAGTTCTTCGAGGCCGCCCTGTTCCACGGCCCATTTCAAGGCGTCAAGGTAATCTTCGACGCACAGCATGGACGGGGTGTTGATGGTGTCGCCCCTGAAAATCGCCTCGTTGATCTTTCCGCCTTTCTTGAGACGGAATATCTTGGGCATCGGCCACGGGGGATCGTATGATTCGATGCGTTCCACCGCCCGGGGAGAGAGAATGAGAATCCCGTGTGCCGCCTCTCCTCCCAGACATTTCTGCCAGGAATAGGTGAGAACGTCGATTTTGGACCAGTCGATGTACATCGCGAAGGCGGCGCTCGTTGCGTCGCATAGCGTGAGCCCCTCCCTTCCTTCGGGGATCCAGTCCCAGTTCGGGAGCTTCACTCCGCTGGTGGTTCCGTTTGCCACGAAAACGACATCGTTCGACCAGTCGATATGGTTCAAATCAGGAATCTTCCCGTAATCCGCTTCGAGGATCGTCGGATTGAGTTTTAATTCCTTGGAGATATCGGTCGCCCATCCCTTGCTGAAGCTTTCCCATACGAGAACGGTCACGGGGCGGGGACCGAGAAGCGACCACATGGCCAATTCAAATGCGCCGGTGTCTGACGCCGGCAATATGCCGACGAGATAATCGTCGGGGATACCGAGGACATTCTTGCTTTCATCAATCGCCTGTGCCAGCTTGCTTTTGCCCAGCGAACTCCGATGAGACCGGCCGACAGCGGCGTCTTGCAGGACGTCAAGGCGCCACCCCGGTCGTTTGCTGCAGGGACCTGAACTGAAATTTGGATTATTCATAACACAACAACCTTCCATTTATTCATTGTAAGAAAAATAGCTATTAGCAAAATAGCATGGTTTGTCAAGATTTTTTGTTTTGTGTTGACGGGAGTTTAAAATGACCATATGATCTATCTGCTTCATGTCGCCGCAGACCTTTCAACGAGAAGGAATCGCCAGCTGGCAGGCGGGGAGTGTCATGGTAAAAAAAATCAAAACAGTCTTTTTCTGTCAGAATTGCGGCCATCAATCGGCCAAGTGGCTGGGGCGATGCCCTTCCTGTTATGAATGGAATCAGTTTGTCGAGGAAGAGCTGAGACAGGCTGGTGTGGGAAGCGACATGCCGGCGGGGCTGCATGAACCGCC
>JAFGWZ010000273.1 GCA_016936905.1 Deltaproteobacteria bacterium
AGCCGCCCACGCCAAGCTGGGGGAATATCCTGACGGCCGGCAAGGACAATATCGATATCGCCTGGTGGCTGTCACTCTTCCCGGGCCTTGCCATTCTCGTTACGGTTCTCGGGTTCAATCTCCTCGGCGAGGGGATAAGGGATTCGCTCGATCCGAGGCTCAGGCAGTAAAGAGGCTGCCCCCAAACGCCCATTCCGGGCAATAGCGAGGGAAAATCCCTCGATATCGGTTATTTTTGGTGGTGCTTTCGCCGCCGATGCCGTGAAAGAAAGGCGACATGTTTTATTTTGCTGATTCACATTATTGACTCGGAGATCATTTTGGAGTATCAAACGCTTGGAATTATCCGATAGAGGAGGATGCTTATCGGTGGAGAAGAAAAGACGTATCGATAGCAATCTGGACAGGAGAATCATTGAGCGGAAAATCAGGCGAGGTGAGATGACTTATGAAGAGTTGAACGCTTACCTCAAGGATCTGCCCGACCTATCCGATTACGCGGAAGAAACATTCATTCCCATGGAGCGAAAAAAGGAAAAGCCCGCCGAGGAAGGCGATGCTCATTGATTCGCATTCCCATATCGCGATGAAGTCCTTCGACGGCGATCGGAACGAGGTCATCGCCAGGGCGCGGGATGTCGGTGTGTCCATCATCATGGCAGTCGGGATCAGCGAGGCGGACTGCCGGCGGGTTGTTTCCACTGCGGCTCGCTACGATTCGGTATATGGAGCCGTGGGTATCCATCCTCACCACGCGAAGGACATCACCACCGCCACCTACGATGTCCTGAAAGAAATGGCGAAAAACAAAAAGATCGTCGCCTATGGGGAAATCGGTCTCGACTTCTTCCGGAATCTGTCGCCCCGGAAGGTTCAGATTGCCCGTTTCGGTGAACAGCTCGATCTCGCCGAGGAATTAAACCTTCCGGTCATCATTCACGACCGGGACGCCCATGCGGAAACGGTAACAATCCTGGAAAAGTGGAACGGTCACAAACGAGGGGTGATACATTGTTTTTCCGGCGATTATGCCATGGCAAGGAAATGTCTCGATATGGGGTTCTATCTCTCCATTCCCGGTACGATTACCTTCAGGAAAAATAAACAATTGCATGATGTCGTGAGGAAGGTGCCGCTGAGCCGCCTTCTCGTGGAAACAGATTGCCCGTTTCTTACCCCCGATCCGAAGCGGGGCGAAAGAAACGAGCCGGCATATGTTGTCTATACCGCTTCACGCCTCGCGGAGATTAAAAGCATTCCACTGGAAGAAGTGGAAGAGGTTACCTGCAGGAATACCATCGATGTGTTCGGCATTCCCGTGACGTGAACCGTTTCCCGTAATCTCATCGTGAAGATATCATTATTCCGATCCGAGACTCTCCATATTTTCCTTGATTATCTCTGATGATTGGGGTAAGCGGAAAGAAAGCAGCAGAGCAGTCCAGGGGTGCCGATCACGGCTGAGATCATACCCTCAGAACCTGATCTGGGTAATGCCAGCGTAGGGAGTGGGAGTACATCATATATTCAGAAGGCATATCCCCCAAAGGATATGCCTTTTTATTTTCGGCCCGCAACCGGCCGGGCGATGGTGAGGCCTATGAAGAACGTTGTCATCGTTTCCGGGGGAACGATCAGGAATCCTGAATTTATCAGGGAAAAATGTGCTCAGATCGGTGAACCGTTCGTGATCTGCGCCGACGGGGCAGCCCGGCATCTCCGCCCGCTTGGACTGATTCCATCGGTCATTATCGGTGATATGGATTCCATCGATGAACGTGACCGTGAGTATTTTAAAAAACGGGGGAGTACCATCCTGGCATATCCACAGGCGAAAGATGAGACCGATACAGAGCTTGCCCTCATGTACGGGCTGAACCTCGGTCCTCAGGAGATCTGGATACTGGGCGCCCTCGGTGGCAGGATCGACCACACCCTGGCAAATGTGTCGCTCCTGGTTGCAGCGGCAAAGCGGGGAATCCCGACGAAGATCGTCGATGAAGACTGTGAAATCTTCGTGGTGACAGGACAGGTTACTCTGGAGGGAACAAAAGGGCAGACCGTATCGCTGCTGCCGGTATCGTCTGTGGTGACGGGCATAACCCTCGACGGTTTCGAATATCCCCTCCGGAACCACGTTATAGAAATCGGCAGTCCCTTAGGCGTCAGTAACACGCTGGCGGGAGACCGGGGTGTCATTTCCGTCGGGACGGGGTATCTGCTCGTTATCAGGTATTACAGAAAGGAAGCATAAGACATGACGGTAAAAAGAGTGCTCACCATTGCCGGTTCGGACTCCGGCGGCGGGGCGGGTATCCAGGCGGATCTGAAGACAATTACCGCCCTGGGCGGATTCGGCATGACGGTTATCACAGCCCTGACGGCGCAGAATACGCTCGGCGTTCAGGGAATACATGAAGTCCCGCCGGATTTTGTGGACATGCAGTTTGATTCGGTGGCATCCGATATCGGTGTGGACGCCGCTAAAACAGGCATGCTCGCCAGTTCCGAGATTATGAGGCGGGTTGCGGCGAAGATCAGGAAATATCATATCAATAACCTGGTTGTCGATCCTGTCATGGTCGCCAAGGGGGGCGCCCGGTTGATAAGGGATGACGCGAAACAGACGCTTATTCGCGAGCTGGTGCCCCTCGCGCGGGTCATCACGCCGAATGTTCCCGAGGCGGAGGAACTGTCCGGGATTACCATAAAAACCGTTGCCGATATGAAAAAGGCCGCTGAGATCATCCATCAGAAAGGAGCGGCATACGTCTTTGTCAAGGGGGGGCACATGGCCGGAGATGCCCTTGATATTCTCTATGACGGCGGAAAATTCTCTGAATTTTCGACGGAGCGGATCGAGACGGGGGATACCCACGGGACGGGAT
>JAFGWZ010000274.1 GCA_016936905.1 Deltaproteobacteria bacterium
TCAATTCCTTCCCCACGACGGTTACCTGTGCTCCACAGTCAAGGAGCCGTTCCACCTTTCGCTGGGCCACATCGCCGCCGCCGACGACGACGCATCGCTGCTTCCTGATGTCCAGATACACAGGATAAAATTCCACTCAAAACTCCCTCGCTGTGTGACTGTTATGGTTTGTCACCCAGACAATTCTCCACGTGAGCAACAACCGACATAGAAATGTAACTATCACGAAGAACTTGAAAACTCAAGCTACTTGCAATCTCCCCAAAAAGAAGTTATACATTCTCTATACTGATTCACCGCAGAGTCGACCGTTCCTGCCTTTTCCATCAATAAACGGAGAACCACCGGAGAGGAGAAGACCACATGCCCGGTTCATCAGAAAACGATGTATGGATCGAAATCGTCTTGACAGCCCCTCCCGAGCTGTCGGATGCCCTTGAGAATTTTCTCTACGAACTGGGGACGCAGGGAGTCAGCCAGGAAGAGACGCTTGACAGTTCATTCGATTCGGGCAATCAGAACTCGGTGGAAATCAAAGCGTATTTGCCGGAGACCGGCGACACAAAGGAAAATCTCGGCCTTCTGAATAGGTATATGGACAGCCTGGCGGAGCTTTTTCCCGACCTGGACAGGCCGGCGGTAACAACGAACAGAATCGTCGATCCCGACTGGGGAGAACAGTGGAAAAAATACTTCAAACCGCTGAGAATCAGCAATGATATCGTCATCAAGCCGACATGGGAACGGTACGCCCCCCTCGGACGGGACATCGTAATCGACATCGACCCGGGAATGGCTTTCGGAACCGGGCAACACCCGTCAACGAGAATGTGCATCACCACCATGGAAGAACTTCTCAGGACAGCCAAGGACCTCGACACATGGAAGGCCCTCGACGTGGGAACGGGAACGGGAATTCTTGCCATATGCTGCGCCAAACTGGGCATCGGGAAGGTGGTGGCCCTCGACCTCGACCCGAAAGCGGTGGAAATCGCCGGGAAAAACATCGTCATCAACCGGGTTGACGACAAGGTTGAGATTCTCAACCGCGACGTGTCCATGCATACCGGCGAGTTCGATTTCATCGTGGCAAACCTCACGGCAAACGCCCTTATTCATCTCAGGCCTCATATCGGCCGGATGATCAAGCCGGGGGGGTTCCTCATACTGTCGGGGATCATGGACCAGGACGGAGCGAACGTGGTCACCATCTATAACACCGAAGATATATCCCTCGCCGGCACACGCGCGGAGAAAGAATGGGTCTGCTACGTGTTCACCAGAAGGAGCAAGAAGCAGTGACAACCCCTCGGATCTATGTCCCCAGTGAGCCCGACGACAAGCATCGAATCGCCTTGAGAAATGACCATCTCAACTATATCAAAAACGTCCTTCGCCTGAAACCGGGAGACCCCGTTACCGTCTTCGACGGCAGGAGGTTCGAATACGAAACCGTCATCGAAGCCTACGTCTCCGACGCCGTCATCCTGGAAATTGTGGCGCGAAAGGATATCCGCCGCCCGGAACTGCGGATCACCCTCGCCCAGTCGATTCCCAAGGCGGGGAAAATGGAATACATCATCCAGAAAGCCACAGAACTGGGAGTCACCACGATAATCCCCGTCATCACCGAGCGGTCGGTCCCTAAATTCACCCCGTCCAAAATGGAAGCAAAGGTGTCGCGGTGGAGGAAAATCGCCGTCGAAGCGTCACGCCAGTGCGGACGGGCCGTAATCCCGGAGATACGGGCCATCGTACCGTTTGACACCGTGGTAACGATGGCGGAGGAACAGGACTGCCGAATCATCCTATGGGAAGTAGAAGCGTCCCGCGGCCTCAAAGCCCTCCTCCACGAAAGAACAAACGACCCGGGGGACGGGTATTTCTTCATTGTAGGGCCCGAAGGAGGGCTCACCAGAGGAGAAGTCGCGTCGGCGCGGAGCCATGGATTTGTGTCCGTCTCCCTCGGGACATACATCCTGCGCACGGAAACGGTCGGCCTCGCCGTCCTCTCCATTCTTCAATATGAACGGGGCATCTTCTGCACCCCGGCAACGGGAGAACAGGGCAATGAATAACTATACATATGGAGGCTTCTGGCGACGGTCTGTCGCGTTTATGATCGATAAATGCATACTCTTCGTCATATCGATACTGCTCATGGCCAGCGGCTCCTTCATCACGGGAGCGAGCATACCCCTCGACCCTGACGAAATAGCGGCGGCGGGTCCGATCTTCATGGCATATTATGGGACAATGATCGTTCTCAACATTGTCTATTTCACCTATTTCCACGGCGCCACCGGACAGACGCCGGGGAAAATGGCGCTTGGACTCAAGGTCATACAGCAGACGGGAGCCCCCATGACCTTCGGCGTCGCCTTTCTCCGATCGATAGGCTACATCATATCGGGCCTTATCCTTGACCTCGGCTTTGCCTGGATCGCCTTCGACGGAAGGAAACGGGGTTGGCACGACATGATCGCGTCGACCTACGTTATACGAACTACAGGCGAAAAGGAGTATTTCACAGAACCTTAAAATTTTCTTGACAAACGGCATCGACGAAACTAATATGCGTGCCCTGACAGAGAGGGTCGGTAGCTCAGTCGGTAGAGCACTGGACTGAAAATCCAGGTGTCGGCAGTTCGATTCTGCCCTGACCCACCATGAAAATCCAAGAGGTTAGCTTCCAAAGCTAGCCTCTTTTTTTGCCTCAAAATCGGCAATTGTAACTGTTTTGCAACAGTCTTTACAGTCGGCGGGATTTTACTGGACGGTAAGTGCCCCACCTGTCGTTCTTCACACGAAAACCGCATAGAAAAATAGGTTGACATGTAAACAATTTGTAACTAAACTGTTTACCCAGGTAAACAATATGAAAAAAGATGCCTTACTCACCATAATCGCTGAATGGCTTGAAGAGTGGGAAATACCCTCTCTGGTTACCCGGAATCAGCATGCTATCAATCCTCTGGAACGCAAGCGCATTTTAGCAATAGTTGGGCCGAGACGTGCGGGTAAAACATATTTTATGTACCAGCTCATCCGGTCATTGCTTGAGCATAACGAATATTCGAAAGAAGATATTCTTTTTCTGGATTTTGAAGATTATCGACTGGGGAAATTTACAGGAGATCCCATTGATGAAATCTTAACGGCATTTAATCAGGTCGCGGGTAGATACCCCCGTTTCCTTTTCTTTGATGAAATCCAGAATCTACCCAACTGGAATCGCGTGCTCCGTACACTCCACAACCGGCGGCAATTTAATATTATCGTTTCCGGAAGCAATTCGAAACTTCTGAGCAGTGAAATTGCATCGGAGCTTCGCGGCCGCTACGATGATATCCTCATGCTTCCATTTTCCTTCCAGGAATATCTCCGCTATAGGAATATATCGTACACGGCCGCATCGATACGTACCGCTGCACGCGGGAAGATACTCGCTGCCTTTGATGACTATATGAAACACGGCGGGTTTCCCGAAGTCTCCATGGCCGGAAACGAAACGGAACAACGGAAGCTTTTAAAGAGTTATTTCAAAACCATCTTTTATAGAGACATCCTTGAACGTTACAACATCAAGGCCCGTCATTTACTCGACGCGTTGATGAACGACATCCTGGAGAACTATGCGGGTATATTTTCCATCACCCGGTTCGAAAAGCAGTTGAAAAGCAATGGACTGCCGGGCAGCAAACGGACGATCGCTAACTACCTCCACTACCTTGTAGAGGCATTCTTCGTCATTGGAAATGAAAAATTTTCTTTTTCATCCCGTCAAAGAATTATGAATCCGAAAAAAACATACCTGACCGATACCGGGTTCGCCGCCCTTGGACGTCCCTTCACGGAAAACCGCGGCAGAATCATTGAAAATACCGTTGCCATTGAACTATTCCGGCGAGGGATGGAAACATTCTACTTCAGAAACAGAAATGAATGCGACTTCATTATCAAACAGGGTCGTACACCCACGCATGCCGTGCAGGTATGCTGGGAAATTACATCACGGAATGAAAAACGTGAGATCGCCGGGCTTGCGGAAGCCTGCGACTTTCTCGGCCTGACTTCCGGCATCATACTGACATACGACCAGGAAGAGGATCGCACCATCGACGGATTGCAGATATCCGTCCTACCTGTCTGGAAATGGCTCCTCAACGATCAGACGGGTAAAATCACATAATCCGGAAACCTGTGCAGTGGATCTGCCCTGACCCACCATTGGAAATCAAGAGGCCGGATTTAACAATCCGGCCTCTTTTTGTTTCAAAATCGGCAATTGTAACTGTTTTGTAACTGTCTTCACGGTTTGCGGGATTCTACAGGACGGCACGTGCCCGGTTTTCTTACTCTTCAGCAGGATACTAAACATTGAAAATTGACTATTCGGACTCTTATTCCGAGCCACAGAGCCAGGCAGTGGCCTCATCAAGGTCCCGGAAAACCCTGAGATGATGACCCCTGTTGCATGTCACGTCTTCAAGGAAGCGCGCCCTGTTGAAGTCAGCGGGGACTACAACGGCTCTCCTGGTCGTTTGCTGAACTCCGCATTCTTCCAGGACTTCAGGGCTACTGTAAACATCCATGAACGACAGATCTCGGGTGTCGGCTACACTTGCGTTGTTGAGTATGCGCCGGCATCCTGTTTCGTTGCACAGCCGTGCAACCTCAAGAGCCGCTTCCCTGATCGATTGCAGGCTGATCCTACCTGTCAACACCACGACGACAGCCTTCATAATTTCATCGTACTTTACTGAGAATGGCATTACTCTGTTTCCCGCCCCAACATTAGGCTCAGCGGCGCTGCTTTGTCGGGTTCACTACATCGTCCTGTTCTGCAACCCCGAGGAAAAACTCAATGATGGCGTTTGCCGTCCCTTCCGGGTCAGCAATCGTTGGCCAGTGGCTCGATGCTGAGTACTTTCGATTCGGAATCGAATACGCGTCGATGAACCGGCGAGTCCGTGCCGGCGTGGTCGCTTCGGACCAGTAGTAGAGGCTCGGAACCTTGAGGCCCCTGTAGGAATGGCCGACGGCGTCCCCCGCGCTTATACGTTTCGCGTCTCTTCCGAGGTTCCACATGGCCTGTGCGTGAGCCATGATCACACCACCGAAGTAGCGCCGCAATTCGATCTTAGACGCACCCATCTCCCATATTTCATTCAAGAAGGCCTCTTTGAACGGTTCGGCCCCTTCCCAATCAGCAGCCTTTCCGGTGAAATAGGCGTCGTCTACGGTGAGATTGCCCTCAATAGAGAACACACCGATCGGCGGAGGAGAAAGCATATCCGAAGTTGCCACCGCTATTGCCGACGCGATCGAGTGACCGATCAGCCCCACGGATTCCTTGCAAGAAATGACGGACGCCAGCCCCGCAACAGCTCCGGCGTAGTCCCGGA
>JAFGWZ010000033.1 GCA_016936905.1 Deltaproteobacteria bacterium
TACCTTTATGCTGTCGTCGGAATCGGCCATGGGGAAAACGATTTCGCAACCATGACTTTTCCCGATCCAGTTTCGCTGCATGGTAAGAACACGTTCGGGCCAGCCGGGCAGTCTATCGCAGTACTCGAGCAGCTCTTCCACATACTGAGTGATGCGGAAGAACCATTGCTCCATGTATTCCTCTTCAACTTCAGTCCCGCACCGCCAGCACAGCCCCGCTTCAACCTGTTCGTTTGCCAGCACAGTCTGACACTTGGAGCACCAGTTGAGCGAGGCGCCTTTCTTGTATGCCAGTCCCTTTTCGTACATCCAAAGGAAGAAAAGCTGTTCCCACTTATAATACAAAGGTTCGCACGTCGACAGCTCCCGGTCCCAGTCATAGCTGAACCCCATCTTCTTCAACTGATTTTTCATGGCGTCGATGTTTTCATTGGTCCATCGTTCCGGGGGCACTCCGTGGTCGATCGCCGCGTTTTCCGCAGGCATACCGAATGAATCCCATCCGATGGGATGAAGGACATTGTACCCTCTCATTTTCTTGTACCTGGCGACGACGTCGCCGATCGTATAATTTCGCACATGGCCCATATGAATCTTTCCCGAAGGATAGGGAAACATCTCGAGGAGGTAGTATTTCTCACGGCCCGGGTCTTCCGTTACGGCAAATGATTTGTTGTCTACCCAGTATTTCTGCCACTTCTCCTCAATCTTCAAAGGATGGTATTTTTGATCCATGGTGCGCTCCATTTCATGAAATTGCTCGTACTCTACTACCATAATTTGAGTGACAATCAAAGTACGATTCTGTTTTATTTGAATATTTCTTGGTTCGACGGTGGAAGGATTCTGAAAAAAAGAAGGCGGCCTCATCATGACGGCCGCCCTGTATAGTAACCGGAAGGCAGTGTGACCTTCCGCCTCCCGGATTGCGCCAGGGTTATGGCGAGCGGCAAAGGAGGGGAGAAGCCACCCGCCATAAACACCTTTCTCCCAAAACGGAGGTAGGAGCAAAAACAATAAATTCTTAACAGGCCTAATGCTCTACATAGTTCTCTATCACCGTGGAAAAACAATGGAGAATTTCCTGGCGAGGACACGATACGTCGATTCCTACGACAAGATAGTCCCCATTGAGTATGATAGCCTTCACCGCCGGAGCAACCAGTGCGGTGTCCGCAGTATCATCGAAATAATGTATCTCACGTCCTTCCATCAGTACCACCTCCTGTGGTAACAATCCGGGCATCGATCCACAAGCCATCTCTTCGGACATCACCTCTCAGGATATGGCAGAGGGAACGGCACCGTATTTGTAGTAACTGTCGGCGATTCCCGGATGATATCTTTGACAGGGGGGGCCGGCGGATGGCAAGAAGGGAACGAAAACCACCCGCCGGCTTTAGGCTCTTATGAAATCATGCCCTCTTCGAGGAATTTTGCGCGTTCGATATCCCGTTCAGATTTACTTTTTACACCATACTGCCGATCTCAGATGCGAGACGTTGAACACTACGCATTCCTTCTGAGGATCACTGTAAATGGGGAAATCGGGAATATCCCTCGTTTGCTTTGCATTTCTGGACTATCCGATTCCCCCATTCACAAGGGTTAAAAGAAAGAACTCTGATATCCTTCTCTGAGGAGTCAATATTGTTTATTTCACAAAATGTGCCAGAATGGGCAGGACGGAGCAAAAAACATATAACGCTATTATTATAAGATGTTAGGGTTTCACCGTGGAGGGAGCGTTCAGTCCACCGCCGTAGCGTGAAAACATGGACGCACAAATGGCGTATGGCAGCGACGAGAAACGTGATGTTCTATGACATTTGCAAGTAAAAACAGACGTTTCGGCAAATGTGCCAAAATGGCGCGCTTTCGGTCAGTTTGGCGCAGGCTATTTCGACCCGAACTCTTTCAATTTCCTCTGAAGTGTGCGCAGCCCGATCCCGAGAATTTTCGCTGTCTTCGTCCGGTTCTGTCTCATGAGATCAAGCACACGGAGAATATGTTGTTTCTCGAGTTCTTCCAACGATATGAGTGACTCGTCACTTCCCCCCGGACGGGCCAGGTGCCTCGCCAGGTCGCCCGCCGATGCCGCGGTCAGTGTCTGCCCCCTTTCAATGAGCACCGCTTTCGCGATGATGTTTTCCAGTTCCCTCACATTGCCGGGGAAAGAATAGTTTAAGAGAAGGCTGCAGAGGTCGGAGTCGATCGTTCTGATGTCCTTCTTGTTTCTTTGTCCGTGAATGTCCAGAAAATGACTGGCAAGCGGAAGAATGTCCTGTATTCGCTCTCTCAGCGGCGGAACATGTATGTGAAACATGTTCAACCTGAAAAAAAGATCCTTCCGGAAATGCCCCTCGCCGGTCGCTTTCTCGATATCCGTGTTGGTAGCTGAAATGATTCGGATATCGACATTCCTGGACTCGGTGCTGCCAAGCCGGTACAGTTCCTTTTCCTGAATCACCCTGAGCAATTTTCCCTGCAGCGCCTGGTCAAGTTCCGTTATTTCGTCAAGAAAGAGCGTTCCTCCCTGGGCGACTTCGAAAAACCCCTTTTTCTCATCCGACGCACCGGTGTATGCCCCCCGGACATGGCCGAAGAAATCATCTTCGAAGAGCGTTCGGCTGAAGGAAGCCATGTTAACGGCCATAAAGGGGCCCTGTGAACGATTGCTCAAGGCGTGAATGATACGGGCGATCATTTCCTTTCCCGTTCCCGATTCTCCCGTGAGAAAGACATTATAGTCCGTCGGCGCGGCGAGTTCCACCTGATGGAAAACCATTGCCATGGACGAGTCCTGCGCGATCATGCTTTGAAACGCCGACGGGTCTTTGAGGCTGTCAAAGGACTGGTGCCGTTCGAGCAGGGCCAGGTTATTTCGGAGGTCGTATCGTTCGAGGGCCCGGTTTACCGTAATAATGAGCTTTTCACTGTTGATGGGCTTGACGAGATAATCGTACGCGCCGAACTTCATGGCCTGAACCGCCGAACCGGCATCATCGACGGCTGTAATGATAATGCATTCGATGCCCGGCATCTCCTCCTTTATCGCCTGAAGGAGTTCCATCCCGCTCACCTGGGGCATAATGAGGTCCAGCAGGATGAGGTGAAAATCATTCTCCCGGATTATCTCAATGGCCCGGCTGCTGTCGGAGATAATGGCCGGTTCAGGCAATCCGGCGCTTACGATCGTCGCTCTCATACTGAGAAGCAGGCCGACATCATCGTCAACGATGATGATGGGCGTTTTCCCCTGTGGGACCGATTCCATGGCGTTCACCTGTTGTCCGTGGCGCTTCATCATCGTCATGTCTCCGGTTTTCGTAAACAGACGCCGGCGGCGGTTAAAAGACCGCCGCAGTAATAAACGAAGATGTCGTCAGCATCTCGCTTGTGGCCGGAATTCCCCGAATCCTTGTTTATCCATGACACGTTTCGATATGGTGGCACGTTTCCAGGGGTTTGTAAAGATCAGACATTTTAATACCATGATTCCAGTCCTGTGGTGGGAAAGAATATGGTGAATACCGTTCCCTCCCCTCTCGTGCTCTTCAATGAAATATCTCCCCCGTGGGCCTCAACGAGGTTGCGGGTAATTGCCAGGCCAAGGCCCGTTCCTCCCGAGCTGTGCCTGTTCGTAATGAAAGGATCGAAGATTCTATCGGAAATAAAAGGATCAATGCCCTCACCGTTGTCTGATATCGAGATAAAGACACGCCGGCCTTCTTCCAGGATTCCGGTTTTAATGACGATTCTGCCATGATCATGATGGATCGCCTGAAGGGCGTTGACGACGATATTGATGACAATTTGCTCGATGCTTTGAATGTTGCCTTCGATAAGGGGGATTACCTCCGCGAGGTCTGTTGTCAGCGTGATACCCGATGTCTTAATGGTCGTCTCGATGATTCGGACCGCGTTTTCCACCGCCGCGTTGATCTGCATCGGCCTCTTGTCGGCGATGCTCGACTTCCTCGTGTAATCTTTCAGACTGCCGACGGTCCGAGCCACTCGATTTGCCGCAAGCTCCATGTCGGCAAACATCGCCGGCAGATTGTCCTTCAGGAACGCATAAGTGAGCCCTCCGTACTTTTTATTCGGCATTTTCCGACTCCGGTCTCCCAGGACGGAAAGGACATCCATCCAGATCTTTTTCAGAAGGGGGATGTCGTAGATGATTTTATTCACCGGGTTATTAATCTCATGGGCAACTCCGGCGACCAGCGCTCCCAGCGTGTCTATCTTCTGCGCGTGAGAGAGTTGGGCCTCAAGCTTCTTTTTCTCTTCTTCCGCCCGCTTCAGGTCCGTAATGTCCCGTCCCACCGACTGGAACTCAACGACCCGGCCGGACTCGTCAACGATGGCGCGGTTGACCCACTGCTGCCACCGCAGATCACCGTTGCCGTTGATGACGAGATGTTCGACCTTCGTGTCAGTAACTTTTTTTTCCAGCAGTTCACGGAGAAGCTTCTCCACCTCTTTTTGAGAATCCTCCGGTATAAAAGGCATGAAACTTTTTCCGATCAGTTCCTGCTGGCTCTTGTTGAAACACCGGCAGTAGGCTTCGTTCACGAACGTGATCCGCCAGTCCGGCGTGAATCGGCAGATGAGTTCGGTCTGAGCCTCGACGACGGCACGATAGTAGGCCTCGCTTTTTTGGAGCGCCTCCTCGGTCATCTTGCGCTCCGTCACGTCTTCACCCTGGGCAAGCATCGCAATCACCGTCTCACCGTCATCGGCATAGACATGAGACGAAGTCCACGACACGATCCGCAGGCCGCCGTCTTTTCTGACGACCGGTATCTCCCGCGCGCCGGGCGCAACGTTCTCCTTCGCGACGTGCAGTGTTTCGAGCAAGTCAATGAAGCGTTCGCCGGGAAAGAGAACGGTTATGGATTGCCCGACCACCTCCTGTTCCAACCATCCGCTCATCCGTTCGAATGCCCGGTTGAAAACCGTAATCTGACGATCCGGGTTCCAGACGACAATCGGCGTATGGGCGTTGCGGATAAGCTTGTCGAGGTAGTCGGTCGTCTCTCTGAGCTCTTTCGTCCGGTTCTTCACCTCCCGCTCCAGCGAAGCGGACCACCGATAGGCCGTAACGGCAATGAACGATCCGGCACCGACGAGAACCAGCACAATGAACCCGAAACCGTATATGGTTTTCCTGGCGGTTGCCCTGATGGCCACGTCGGCTTCACTGACCGGGGTAACGACGGCGAATGACCACAGGTGGTTGAGAACGTGAACCGGCGAATAGGCAATCAGCTTTTCAACAGCCGCCTTCTGTCCTTGATGCTCTTTCCATGTGGAGAGATCGGCTCCCGCTCTCCCTGATTTCATGTTCTGCCGAATCGTATCCATCATCCCGGAAGATGCGATGACTTTTTGTTCCTCCCACACTGTAAACACATCGCTCCCGATATACCTGCTGTCACGGTGTGCGATAACGGTTCCGTTCTCATCGACCAGCCAGGACTGTCCCGTTTTCCCCGATGTGATCGGTGATATGAACGCGTCGGTGATCCCCTCGATATCAAATGAAACAACCAGCACGCCGGCAAACTTACGGGATGGCGCTCCATCCGGGCCACCGGTAAAAACAGGCACCGCCATCCTAAGGCGACGCTCTCCCTGTTCATTCATGACGGCCTGCAATGTCGTGCCGGCATTCTCATTCATGGCATTCCGGAAGTATTCCTGGTCACCGTACTGCCTGCCGAGCAGGCCGTTTCGCCAGCCGTCCTGTGGATGGATATATCGTAAGATACCCCGTTCGTCGATGCGGCGGATCGATGTCTTCGGAAGGAATCCGCCGGACAAATGGCGCATATAGTCAAGGCAATCCGGCGTCATCCGTTGGATGGGTGAGCAGGAAACCGCTACCGTAAGGGTAGCCTTTACCTCGGCGAAAAGGGTTTCGACCCCCGCAGCGGCTGAACGGGTAAGGACAAGCTGCTGCATGTTGAAATCATCCAGGGCCCTTAATCTGCTTTGCGTATACGATTGGTAGGCGAGAAATATGGTGATGAGAAGGGCCGCGATCGTGACCGCGATGATGCTGATGTGCAGCCAGTGGGGTGGCCGTTTAAGGGAGTTCCCGGGGGAATGACGATATTGAGTTTTTTTCTCATCACGGGACGTGGACATGGGACAACCTCTCACGTTTCCGTTTTATTGTGCCGCATTCCGGCTATTTTTTCCAGAATTCCGGAATGACGAGAATCAGGATGGTATAGATTTCAAGCCTTCCCGCAAGCATACAGAAGGAGAGTATCCATTTACCGAGGGCGGGGATTTCACTGTACGTGGAAGCGGCGTTGACCGCGCCGAATCCCGGGCCGACATTGCCGATCGTCGCGACAACGGACGAAAATGCCGTCATCAGGTCCAGGCCGAGCAGGCTCATGAGAACTGACGCGACGATGGTCACCAAGAGGTACAGGACAAAAAAGCCCATGATGCTCGCCATTGTTTCGGGATAAACTATTTTCTTCCCAAGTTTGACCGCGGTGACGGCGTGAGGATGGACCAGTCGATAAAGCTCGATGTAACTGTGTTTGACAATGAGGAGTATCCGCAGGCACTTTATGCCGCCTCCTGTCGACCCTGCCGATCCTCCGACAAACATGAGGAGAAGTAGCAGTATTTTAGAGAGGGCGGGCCACTCATCAAAATTGGCGGTGGCATACCCCGTTGTTGTCATAATCGAAACGGCTTGAAACGACGCATACCGGAGGCAGGAACCGATATCTTCGAAGATATGGCCTCGAAGGTTGAAGGTGATAACGGCGACGGCAACCAGGAGCACTCCCATGTAAAATCGAAATTCGCTGTTTCTGAAATACCCCCGCACGTTGCCCATCAATAAACTGTAGTGAAGCGTGAAATTGACGCCGGCAATGAACATGAAGAGCGTGATGATCCCGTCGATGAAGGGGCTCTGGAAATGGGCGATGCTGGCATCCTGTGTTGAAAACCCTCCGGTGGCCATGGTCGTGAAGGTGTGGCAGAGGGCATTGAAGACGTCCATCCCCCCGACAAGGAGCAGGATGAATTCCGCCGTCGATATGATGAAATAGACGATCCACAGCGTTTGGGCTGTTTCCGCCACCCGCGGCGTCAGCTTATCTTTGACGGGACTGGGCAGCTCCGCCTTGTACAACTGCATGCCGCCGACGCCGAGAAGCGGGAGAATCGCAATCGACAGGATGATAATTCCCATTCCACCGAGCCACTGGGTGAGGGACCGCCAGATGAGAATGCCCCGGGGCACGTTCTCCAAGCCTGAGATAACGGTCGCCCCCGTCGTGGTAAAGCCCGAAATCGATTCAAAAAACGCGTCGGTGAATGACGGCAGGACACCCTGAATCATGTAGGGAAGAGCGCCGAAGACGCCGGCGAGAAGCCATCCAATTGCAACAATGATGAATCCTTCTTTATGCGACAGGGTGATCTTCTCTTCCTGTGTGGAGCGGGTGTAGAAGACGGCCCCGACGACGGCCGTAATGAGCAGGGAAACGGCAAGGGTAATCGTGTCGCCATCCTGAAAGTACAGGGCGAAGGATAACGGCACGAGCATCGCAAGTCCGAGAAAGAGCAGAAACGCTCCCAGGATGTGAAAGATACTTCGCGCGTTCATCAGAAATAATCCAGCCTGACCGTAAGGATTTTTTCGACTTTGGGCACCGCCGAGCGGAGAGTGACGAGGATAACATGATCTCCCGGCCGAATTATGGAGTCGCCGCCCGGAATGATGACATTTTCGTCCCGTA
This sequence comes from Deltaproteobacteria bacterium, assembly GCA_016936905.1. Lineage (GTDB taxonomy): Bacteria > Desulfobacterota > Syntrophia > Syntrophales > UBA6807 > DSDU01. The sequence goes on from JAFGWZ010000033.1 coordinate 7,782, forward strand.
TAATCGCCCCGATAATAGTGCCCTTGGGTATCTTTATATTCCTCAGTGGCTTATTGGTTATTTCAGATGTTTCAAGGGCTATGAACTCAACCGCCTCCGCCTTCTCATCATGGAGCGGCGTTGCAGAAATAATCTTCCCTTTCCGGATAAAGTGGAGGATCTTGCCGATCGTCGCGTGTCTCGGGTTCATGACACCGTCGATGCCGACATACGAAACAAGGTGGGTATAATCGATTCTGTTGATCAGCGATATCGCCTTTTTGGCGCCCATCTGCTTTGCCAGCAGGGCCGCGAGAATGTTTGCTTCCTCATCATTCGTGACGGCGATGAGATAATCGGCATCCCGTATGTTCTCTTCCTTCAGGAGGTCCTGGCTCGTGCCGTCGCCGTGGAGAACGACCGTCTTGTCCAGTGTCGACGCCAGCACGTCACAGCGATCCTGCCTTTTCTCTATGAGCTTCACGAGTATTCCCTTCTTTTCAAGCGCTCCTGCAAGGAGAAGCGCCGTGGAACCTCCGCCGACAATGAACACCCGCTGGACCGGCGCAGTGTCTTTTCCGAAGAACTCGAGAATATTTTTCACGTTCTCCGATTTGGTGAGAACGAACAGATAATCGTTCGGTTCTATAATCGTCGAGCCTGACGGCACGATCGGTTCGTTCTTACGACTGATGGAGACGATAAGGAAATCCTCCACGCTGCACAGATCTTTGACCTTATGGAGGGGTTTGCCCACAACAGGACAGTCGGCGTTGACATGGAAGGCGGCCAGCTTGATCCGACTTCCCGCAAAATCAATAATCTCCGACGCGCCGGGATTTTCGATGATATTGAGGACGGTACTGACCGATTCCCGCTCCGGATTGATGCACAGGTCGATATTGAGGTGGTTCTTGTCAAATATGGCCGAATCCCTGTCAAGATCGGGGTTACGAATGCGCGCTATCTTCACCGCCCCTTTCGACTGTACCGACGCGAGAAGGCACGCAACCATGTTTGTTTCGTCGCTGTCGGTAACGGCGACAATCATGTCGGACTGGTCAAGTTTTGCCTTTTTGAGAATTTCAGGGCTGCTACCGCTTCCCAGTATGGTTTGAACATCGAGATCTTCGGAAACGTTCTTGAGGCGTTCTTCGCTCTTGTCGATGATGATGACATCATTTCCTTCTTTTGACAGGATGTCGGCAATGTTGTAGCCGACTTCTCCGGCACCGATAACAATAATTCTCATGTGGCGGGTACTCCTCGTAAAAAGATAGAAATCACGGTTCCGTTCCGGTACGCTTCCATCTTTCTATCCTTCGTGAATCACAACTTTTATGTGGTGTTTGACGTTTACCTTGAATTGGTTGATTCCCAGGGTGATTTCATCTCTGTATGAATCGTCGCCGAGAATCGATACAGCCTGCGAATCGCTCCCCGAGGCCGCATCCAGGACCCCATCGGCAAACCCTGATATCATGGCCTGTGTCATCTCGGGAACGTTCAGTCCGCACCGGTAAGGCGAGGGGATATCAAATGCTCCTTCACTGCAGTGGATTCCCGACAGCGTTTCGGCGATTGTCCGCCCCACGCGGTAGAGGTCGTCGTAGCTGAGGGCCGACGACTCGCCTAAACCGACAAGCAGGAGTTTGGGAGTTGGAATGCGCCTGTCCGGGGTTATGAGCACTTTTTCCATGAACGTGCCTCGAATGGTACCCTGTGACATATATCTCGAGATGAGGCCATTGAGCCGCCAGTCGACGAAACCGCACAGCCCCCTGGGAGGCTTCTCGTCGGCGAAAAACCCGACCACAAGGCCATCACGAACGAGTGAATCAATCGATTCCACCGATATTGTAATGATTATCGTCCCGTCGTAATTTTGTGTAGAGGGCATCGAGAATCCCGTTGATAAACGATCCGGAGTTTTCTGATCCATATTCTTTCCCGAGTTCTATCGCCTCATTCAATGCAACCTTAGGGGGAACGTCACGGCAGAAAACGAGCTCGTACACGGCAAGCCTCAGGATGTTCCTGTCCACTTTCGACATCCTGTCCAGCGACCAGTTCTCCGAACAGGTTTTGATAAGATCGTCAATGTCATCCAGGTGGTTCATCGTTCCCACGATCAGTTGGGTAGAGAATTCCCTCGCATGTTCTGGGGCATCGAAGTTACTCCAATAAAGTTCGATGCTCTCCTCAACATCATCATGACAAACATCAATCTGGAAGAGAACCTGCAAGGCTACTTCTCGAGCCCTTCTCCTGGTGCCCATTAAATCCTCTGACTACATCAATTTGATAAGATTCGCCATTTCTATGGCGGACATTGCGGCGTCCCATCCCTTGTTCCCCGACTTCGAGCCAGCCCTTTCTATTGCCTGCTCCAGAGTATCGGTCGTGATGACGCCGAATGCGATCGGAACCTCTGTTTCCAGTGAGACCGTTGCGATGCCTTTCGATACCTCTGCGCTCACATACTCAAAATGGGGAGTCGAACCGCGAATGACGGCGCCGAGGCCGAGCACCGCGTGGTACTTCCCGCTCTTCGCCAGCTTCTTTGCCGCGAGAGGAATCTCAAACGCGCCCGGCACTTTGGCAATCGTTATGTTATTTTCATCCGCGCCGGCCCTGATCAGACAGTCCAGAGCGCCGTCGACCAGTTTGCTGCAGATAAAATCGTTAAAACGACTTGCTACAATGGCAAACTTCAATCCTTTTGCGATTATTTTTCCTTCCAGCGTCTTCGCCATGACCATTTCTCCATTGTGTTAGTTGTAATCCGGCAGGGTACCGGTCGGGTTTTACGTCGGGCACCCATCAAAAACCATGAAACCGCTCCATGAACCGATGCGGGCCCGGGTATTATATATTCAAAAGGTGCCCCATTTTCTTCTTCTTCGTTTCGAGATAGTACAGGCTGTCTTTTGTCGGTTCGATTTCAATGGGCACCCGGTCGACCACCTCGACGCCGTACCCCTGGAGGCCCACGATTTTCTTTGGATTATTCGTCATCAGCCGCATTTTTCTCACGCCGAGGTCGACCAGGATCTGGGCCCCGATACCGTAATCCCTCAAGTCAGGCTTGAATCCCAGCTCTATGTTCGCTTCCACCGTGTCACGACCGTGCTCCTGCAGATGATACGCCTTGATCTTGTTTGCCAGCCCGATCCCTCGTCCTTCCTGGCGCATATAAACGATAACACCCTTTCCTTCCTTCTGGACCATGCTCATTGCCTCATGAAGCTGGTCTCCGCAGTCGCACCGCTCCGACCCGAATACGTCTCCCGTCAGGCATTCCGAATGAACCCTGACGAGGACCTCGTCGTCCGGTCCGATATCCCCCTTGACGATTGCCAGGTTTTCCGAGTCGTTCACATCGTTTTCATAGACGATGACCGTAAAGTCTCCCCCATATATGGTCGGGAGCGATGCCGAGGCAACGCGCCGCACGAGGCTCTCATGCTGCATCCTGAAGTCGATGAGGTCGGCGATGGTGACGATCTTGAAACCATGTTCCGCGGCGAAGATTTCCAGGTCGGGCATCCTGGCCATCGTGCCGTCGTCTTTCATGATCTCACAGATGACCCCCGCTTCCTTGAGCCCCGCAAGACGGGCAAGGTCGACTGAACCTTCCGTCTGGCCGGTCCTCACGAGCACCCCTCCGTCTCTGGCCCGGATGGGGAACACATGGCCAGGGCTTACGATATCGTCCGGCGTCGTTTCATCAGCAACCGCCGTGATGATGGTCGTTGCCCGGTCGGCGGCGGATATCCCCGTGGTAACCCCTTTTCTGGCCTCGATTGAAACGGTGAACGCCGTACCGAACCGCGACTCATTGTGCCGGACCATCAGCGGCAGGTTTATCCTGTCGGCTATTCTGTTGGACAGGGTGAGGCAGATCAATCCCCGCCCGTATCGTGCCATGAAGTTTATGGCGTCGGCAGTTACGTGTTCCGCCGCCATGCAGAGGTCTCCCTCGTTTTCTCGATCCTCGTCATCCACCAGGATGATCATTCGGCCTTTTTTGATATCTTCTATTGCGTCTTCAATGTTACTTATGGGCATTGTGTTTTAAACCTACAACCTTCTCATTTATTTTACAAATCCATGCTCGGCAAGGAAATCCTCGTTTATGACCGATTTCTTATCGGGGTTGACGAGTTTCTCGATGTATTTGCCGAGGATGTCGGTTTCAACATTCACAGGATCCCGCACTTTCTTGCTTTCCAATGTTGTCGACCGGGCCGTGTGAGGGATGATGTTAACATACAATCGGTTTTTTTCGCATCGATTTACCGTGAGGCTGATGCCGTCGATGGCGATTGATCCTTTTTCCACCACGTATTTACTCAAATCCTCATCGATTTCAACCCCTAAAATGATAGACCCCGATTTTTCCATCCGATCACAGATGCTTCCGATACCGTCAACATGGCCCAGCACCAGGTGACCCCCCAGAAAAGAATTTAATTTCAACGCCTTCTCCAGGTTGACCGCGACGCCCCGCTTCGCCGCCTTCAGCGTTGTCTTTTCAAGCGTTTCCGCTGATACGTCGGCGAGGAACGAGCCGGCCCCGATATCCGTCACCGTCAGGCACGCGCCGCTGACGGCAATACTGTCCCCGATGGTGACATCGTCGAGGCCCATGGATGTGACGATCTCCAGACGGGCATCCTGACCCTTGCGGGTGATATTCTTAATGATGCCGATGCTTTCGACGATTCCCGTGAACATATGGCGTCTCTTTCTAGTGCTCTTCGCCTTTTCGTTCTTTCTCGGTCAGGAAGTCTTTGAGCTGTTCCACAAATTCATTCGGGTCCTTGAACTCCCGATAGACCGACGCGAACCGGACGTATGCCACGCCGTCGAGGTGCTGCAGTTCGTCGACAACCTTTTCTCCGATGATCGACGTGGGGATCTCCCGGAGCTGCAACTCCTGGCATTCATGCTCGATCCTGTCGACGATTTCCTCGATGACATCCATGCTGATGGCCCTTTTTTCACAGGCCTTTTTCATCCCTGACAGTATCTTCCCCCGGTCGAACGCCTCTCTCCTGCCGTCCTTTTTGATCACCATTGGCAGCACTTCTTCAACGTACTCATAGGTGGTGAATCGTTTTCCGCAGGAGAGGCATTCACGCCTCCGGCGGATGGCGTTTCCCTCTTTGCTGATCCGGGAATCAATCACCTTGTTTTCCACATTTGAACAGAAGGGACATTTCACAGTCTGCGTACCTCGATGCCGGCTTCCCTGAGCATGTCTTCGGCCAGAGTATCGGCGTACCCGTGCCGGTACACGATTTCTCTGATTCCCGCGTTGATGATCATTTTCGAACAGATAATGCAGGGCAGGTTTGTGCAGTACAACGAGGCCCCGTTGATGGTTATGCCATGATATGCCGCCTGAATGATGGCA
>JAFGWZ010000275.1 GCA_016936905.1 Deltaproteobacteria bacterium
AGGACCTGGATAAAGGAGGATTCCGGTAAATGGCTTTAATCGTTCAAAAGTACGGTGGCACCTCTGTGGCGAACATTGAAAAGATACGCAACGTAGCAGCCCGGATAGTTGAAACGAAGGAAGCGGGCAATGACGTCGTCGTCGTTCTTTCCGCCATGGCAGGAGAGACGGACCGTTTGATTCAACTGGCACAAAGCGCGAGCGATACCCCCGTGGAACGCGAATTCGATGCTCTCATTTCCACCGGAGAGCAGGTGACGGTCACCCTGCTTGCGATGATATTGAATAAAATGGGATACAAGGCCACGTCATTTCTGGGGTATCAGTTCAAGATTCTTACCGATAAGTCGCATACGAAGGCAAGAATCATCGGCATCGATACTCAGAAACCGATGGATGCGCTCAAAAAAGGGCATATCGTCGTGGCGGCGGGATTCCAGGGTGTGGATAACGAGGGGAACATTACGACCCTGGGAAGGGGTGGGTCCGATACGAGCGCTGTTGCCATTGCCGCGGCACTCAAGGCGGACTATTGTGAGATATTTACAGATGTCGACGGTGTGTATACCACCGATCCAAACATTTATGATAAAGCCAGAAAGCTGAAAAAGATCACCTATGAAGAGATGCTTGAGCTGGCCAGTGCCGGCGCGAAAGTCCTCCAGCAGCGATCCGTCGAACTGGCGAAAATATACGAAGTACCTGTTTACGTACGGTCATCTTTTACCAATGATGGTGGGACGTTAGTGACGAAGGAGGATAAAGACATGGAAAAGGAAACAGTTTCCGGTGTGACCTATGATCGAGATCAGGCAAAGATTACCGTCGTACACGTACCGGACAAGCCGGGCATTGCCGCGCGTCTGTTCACACCGCTCTCAGATCAGAATATCGTTGTCGACATGATTATCCAGAATGCGAGCGTTGATGCGTACACCGACCTGACCTTTACCGTCCCGAGGAAGGATATCAGGCAATGTCAAGCAATCCTGGAGAAGGTATCTGAAGAAATCGGGGCAGAAGCCATTCAATTCGATGAAAATATTTCGAAAGTATCGATTGTCGGGGTTGGAATGAAGAGCCACGCCGGTGTGGCGTCACGGATGTTTGCCGCCCTGGCAAGTGAAGGCATCAATATCCTCATGATCAGTACTTCGGAGATCAAGATATCATGCGTCGTCGAGAGCAAATATACTGAACTCGCCGTCCGGGTACTGCATGACGCATTCGGGCTGGAGCACAAAGGCTGACCGTCATGAAAATCAGCACAAAACGGGTGACAGGTGCCATCATTTTGATGGTCGTCACACTGACTGTTTACGGGATGAAGTATCTGTCTTGTTCGCTGCGGGAAGGTGGCGGGATGCCGCCGAACGGGGTGCCGTGCGGGGGTTTGATAACGGTCAAGCTGGCGGGAGATACAGAAGCAAAAGGAATATACGCGGTTACAAACGGCGCTACCGCTGCCGACCTCTTGACAGGGGCGGGACTGCAGCATGGCGAATACAGTGGCAGCGGTATGGCGACTGAGCTGCACAACGGAGACGAGGTTTCGATCAACCGGAGTGGCGGACGCGATTCCGAATTCAAAATTACCGCCATGTCGGCGGCGACACGATTCGTACTCGATATGGCCATGGACCTGAACACCGCCACGGAGGAGGAACTGCGGCTTGTCCCGGGAATCGGCAAGAAAATCGCGGAGGACATCGTCGTGATACGGAGACAAAAAGGCGGTTTCACGTCGATTAATGAACTGAAAAAGATAACGGCGATTCGGGGGAAACAGTACGAGGAACTGAAGGGGTATTTCTTTATTGAGGGGCCGGTATGAGGTCTGGAGGAAACAGCGTTTGGTTGTGAACGGGAGGTTTTCAAGCGAATGCTTAATGCTTGACACAGAAATCATGTGTGTGATAGGAGTCAAGTCAATTTAATAGAGTCGGGGCGTGGCGCAGTCTGGAAGCGTATCTGAATGGGGTTCAGAGGGTCGGAGGTTCAAATCCTCTCGCCCCGACCATTAAAAATGAAAAACCGCTTTTACGGCGGTTTTTTTGTTTCGTGGGGAAATTGATGTTGCACCGCTGTTGACAATTGTATAAGGAGTTAATAAGATAACTTTGTAGTGAATCAGGGCGAGAGTGGCGGAACTGGAAGACGCACTGGACTTAGGATCCAGCCCGCTCTGTGCGGATAGGGGTTCGACTCCCCTCTCTCGCACCACGGTCAGTCGTCGGAAATATGAGTGAATACTTGAGAAGGAGTCGTAAGGTGGGTGAAATAGCTACTGAGGTTAAAATTGAGGATATCAGTCCTGTTAAGAAAAAATTATCGTTGGAGATACCGTGGTTCGAGGTGAAAACCGCCCTGGACAATGCGTATAAAGCAATAGGACAGCATGCAAAAGTAAAAGGGTTCAGGCCGGGCAAGACGCCGAGAAAGGTGCTTGAATCGCTTTATAAGAAACAGGCGGAAGAAGATGCCATTTCAAACATCATCAGCGAATCCTATGTGAGCGCGTTGGAGACGAATGATATCAATCCCGTGACGCAGCCGGTCATTAACCAGGGCGGTATCGAAGCAGACAAGGTGTTCTCTTATTCGGCAACCTTTGAAGTTGTGCCGCCATTCGAACCGAAAGATTACCACGGGCTGGAAATCGAGAAAGAAGTATATGAAGTGACCGATGAAGACGTCGCTACCAGGCTTGACCGGTTACGGGATATGTACAGCACCCTCGAAACGGTGGAGGACGGCAGGGGTGTCAGTGACGGCGATTTTGTTTCCGTCGCCTTCGAAGGATCGGTGGACGGTGCAGTAAAAAAGGAATTGACAGCTGAAAACTACCTGCTTCAGATCGGCTCAAAAACATTTGTGCCCGGGTTTGAAGAGCAGATGCTGGGCGTGAAAAAGGGTGAGAATGTAAACGTAACCGTTACCTTTCCCGATGATTACCATGCGAAAGAATTAGCGGGAAAGGAAGGAATATTCACTGTTTCTGTGAAAGACATTCAGGTGAAGAAAGTTCCGGAACTCGATGAAGCGTTTGTGAAGAATCTGCAGGCCTATGAGACCCTCGATGAGTTGAAGGAAGAGGTCCGGAAGTCCCTTGAAGAAGAATATAAGGAACGGACCAAAACGGGGCTGAGAAACGACCTTGTCTCAAAGATGATTGAAAAAAATGATATAGATGTGCCTCCGTCTTTTGTGGAGCGGCAGATTTACTACATGGTAATGGATGCCGAGAGAAGGATGATCGGCAACGGCATGCCCCGGGAACGGGCGGCCCAGATCAGCTCGAATCTCCATGAGAGGTTTAGGGATGACGCGGAACGGATGGTCCGTACTTCGCTCCTTCTCGGAAAGATTGCAGAGAAAGAATCGATCGCCGTGTCGGATGAAGAGGTGAACGAACGAATCAGGGAGACCGCGCAGCAATATGGCCAGAATTACGAAACGGTCCGTGCAGCCTATGAAAAGAACAATGTAATAGAGCGTATCAAGGATGAGATCCTTGAGCAGAAAACACTTGACTTCCTGGAGGAGCATGCGACGATCAAGATTGTAACAAGAACGGCCGATAAAGAGACAGGAGAAGCGTAGATGGCTCTGATACCCATGGTAATCGAACAGGATGGGCGGGGTGAAAGAGCTTTTGATATCTATTCACGGCTCTTGAAAGACAGGATCATATTCCTCGGCACCGCCATCGACGATGATGTCTCCAACCTGGTTATTGCCCAGATGCTTTATCTTGAGGCTGAGGATCCGGATAAGGATATATTCTTCTACCTCAATTCGCCGGGAGGAGTGGTCAGCTCGGGACTGGCGATCTATGACACGATGAGGTACATCAAACCGGCGGTCTGTACCGTCTGCATGGGCCAGGCGGCAAGTATGGCAGCAATTATTCTTGCTGCGGGGGAGAAGGGGAAACGATATGCCCTCCCGCATTCACGGATACTTATCCATCAGCCCCTGGGAGGATTCCAGGGACAGGCCAGTGATATCGGCATACAGGCAAACGAGATACTCAGGTTAAAGGGTGAATTGAATTCCATCCTTAAAGATTTGACAAGACAGCCGCTTGAGAAGATAGAGGCTGATACAGACAGAGACTTCTACATGACAAGTGAACAGGCCAGGGAATATGGCATTGTCGATGAAATCATGGTCACACGGCCGTCGAAGAAGAAAGACAAAGGAGCGTCTTCATGAGCAAAAGAAGAAAAGATATGGACAGCGGTTCGGGAATGAGACACTGTTCATTCTGCGGCAAGGCCCAGTATGAAGTTAAGAAGCTCGTAGCCGGTCCCGCCGCCTACATCTGTGATGAGTGCATCGAACTGTGCCGGTGTATCATCGAGGAAGAAGCGGATATACAGACGGTTGAAGAAACACGGAGGACAATTCCTGAACCCCGCGAAATCAAGGGGTTCCTCGATCAATATGTCATCGGGCAGGAACGGTGCAAAAAGGTGCTGTCGGTTGCCGTATACAATCATTACAAGCGATTGTTTACCGATACTGACCGCGACGGCATCGAATTGCAGAAAAGTAATATCCTGCTGATCGGTCCCACCGGTTCGGGGAAAACGCTCCTGGCAAAGACACTGGCCAGGATGCTGAACGTTCCGTTTACCATTGCCGACGCCACCACTCTTACTGAGGCGGGATATGTCGGCGAAGATGTGGAGAATATTATCCTGAGCCTCCTGCAGAATGCCGATTACGATGTGCACAAGGCGCAGCAGGGCATTGTGTATATTGATGAAATAGATAAGATATCCAAGAAGTCGGGGAATCCGTCCATCACGAGAGACGTTTCCGGTGAGGGCGTACAGCAGGCCCTGCTGAAGATTATCGAGGGTACAATGGCGAATGTTCCTCCTAAGGGCGGCAGGAAGCACCCCCAGCAGGAATTCATCCAGGTTGATACGACCAACATCCTCTTTATCTGCGGCGGCGCCTTCAATACGCTGGAAGATATCATCGAAAAGAGGATCGGCGTCAAGACCCTCGGTTTCGGAGCGGATATCAGGAGCAAGAGCGAGAAGAAGGTGGGAGAAATTCTCGAGGAAGTGCAGCCCGAAGACCTGTTGAAGTACGGTTTGATTCCTGAATTCGTCGGGCGGTTGCCGGTCATCGCAACACTACACGACTTGAATGAGGACGACCTTGTGGAGATTCTTGTCGAACCGAAGAATTCTCACATCAAACAGTATATCAAGATGTTTGATCTGGAGGATGTGAAACTCACCTTTACCGACAGCGCACTCAGGGCAATCGCCAGGTTGGCCATGGAACGGAAGACGGGGGCCCGGGGGCTCCGGGCTATCCTGGAAAACGTCATGCTCGATGTCATGTATGACATACCTTCCCGGGATGATGTCAAGGAATGCATGATAGGTGAAGAGGTTATTTTCAATGGCGAGAAGCCGATTCTCTTATTCGAATCAAAGAAGGATGCCACGGCATAAGAAAGCGAAGATAGGTAGTATATAAATATGTTTACCTTCAGTAGAAACAAAGAAAAAACAAACAGCAATGACAATAATGGTGAGATCGTCATCCCCATGCTGCCCCTGCGGGACGTCGTTGTGTTTCCCCATATGATCGTACCCCTGTTCGTCGGAAGAGAGAAGTCGATCAATGCCCTTGAATCGGCGATGAAAGAAGAAAAAGGGATATTTCTTGCGGCTCAGAGAAGCGCCCAGAAAGATGACCCCACGGAAGAAGATATTTATGATTTTGGGACAATCGGTAATATTATTCAGCTTCTGAGGCTTCCCGACGGTACCGTCAAAGTGTTGGTCGAGGGCAAGAAGCGGGGCCTGATAACCGAGTACCTCGACAACCCCGATTTCTTCCTGGTCAAGGTGGAAGAGCAAAGAGAGATTGTGAACGCTGATAAGATGGTTCAGATCCAGGCTCTCATGCGGAATATTACCGAGGCGTTTGAAAGCTACTCCAAACTCAGCAAGAAAGTGCCCAATGAGATTATTACCTCCATCGCTTCCATCGACGAACCTGCAAAAATGGCCGATGTAGCGGTATCATATCTCACCATTAAACTTGAAGAAAAACAAAGAATTCTTGAAATTACCGAAGTAGCCCATAGACTCGAGAAAATCTACGGCATGATCATCTCCGAGACGGAGGTTCTTGAAGTTGAAGAGCGGATAAAGCGGCGGGTCAAAAAACAGATGGAAAAGACCCAGAAGGATTACTACCTCAACGAACAGATGAGGGCGATCCAGAAAGAAATGGGCGAAGAGGACGCTTCGAAGAACGAGATCAAAGAGATTGAAAAGAGGCTGAAAGAGAAGAAACTCTCTGAAGAAGCTCACAAAAAGGTAAAAAAGGAAGCCCAGAAGCTGAAGATGATGGCTCCCATGTCGGCAGAGGCAACGGTAGTCAGAAATTATATCGACTGGCTGCTGGACCTTCCCTGGTATGAGAAAACGGTCAACGACAAAACATTGCACGACTCGGAACATATCCTCGAGGAAGACCACTACGGATTGAAAAAGGTAAAGGAGAGAATCCTCGAATACCTTGCCGTGCAGACGCTGCTTGAAAAGAACAAGGGATCGATACTCTGTCTTGTCGGTCCTCCAGGTGTCGGCAAGACCTCTGTTGCCAAATCGATTGCCCGGGCGACGAACCGTCAGTTTGTCCGACTGTCCCTGGGTGGCCTGCGGGACGAAGCGGAGATCAGGGGGCATCGACGGACCTATATCGGGGCACTGCCCGGAAAGATAGTCCAGCTTTTGAAAAAAGCAGGTTCGAACAACCCGGTATTCTGTCTCGATGAAATTGATAAGCTCAGCTCCGATTTCAGGGGAGATCCGGCGTCGGCGCTGCTGGAAGTTCTCGATCCGGAGCAGAACTTTGCGTTCAATGACAACTACCTGGAAGTCGATTATGACCTTTCCGATATCATGTTCATCACCACCGCCAATGTCATGCAGACCATTCCAGCGCCCCTGCAGGACAGGATGGAGGTAATTCGCATCGCAGGCTACACCGAGCCGGAAAAGCTGAACATAGCGAGGAAATACCTTGTAACGAAACAGATGGAGGCCAACGGACTGACGGAGAAAAACATCAGTTTCACCGACGGCGCGCTGCTCACTATCATACGAAAATTCACCCGTGAAGCAGGCGTGCGAAACCTTGAAAGGGAAATTGCATCGATCTGCAGAAAAGTGGCCCGTAAACTTGTGGCCGATGGAATTGAAAAGCAGGTCAAGGTAACGTCGAAAAAGGTCGAGCGATATCTCGGGATTCCAAAGTACAGGCACGGCGAGACAGAAGGCCAGGATCGTGTCGGACTGACCATCGGGCTTGCATGGACGGAAGTGGGCGGTGAACTGCTCGGCATAGAAGCAACCGTCGTTAAAGGTACGGGGAAACCGATCCTTACTACGGGGAAATTAGGGGATGTCATGCAGGAATCCGCTCAGGCCGCTTGGACGTTTGTACGTTCGAAAGCCGATTATTTAGGATTACCCGAAAACTTCTATAAGGAAATGGATGTCCACATTCATGTTCCCGAAGGTGCGATTCCAAAGGATGGTCCGTCCGCCGGTGTTGCCATGGTCACATCGATCGTGTCGGCGCTCATGAAGAAAAAAGTACGAAGCGAAGTCGCCATGACCGGTGAGATTACGCTCCGCGGCAGGGTATTGCCCATCGGCGGCCTCAAAGAGAAACTGCTCGCCGCCCATCGCGGTCATATAAAAACGGTTCTTATTCCGTCGGAGAACAGGAAGGATCTGGAAGACGATATTCCGCGGAATGTATTGAAAGAGCTTGAGATCCTGTTTGTCGACCATGTCGACGAGGTTCTCAAGATAGCACTGGTGGAAGAAGAATCGGGAAAGAAGGCGAACTTTATTCCCCCCGGCAGCATCCAGATGAGTTCGCATACGGGAGCGACAGCGTAGGTTGTTCCGGCGGGAATGCAGATAAAATACTGCAAATCCACGTCAAATATGACTTGACAATAACACCGAATGTGTTAATAAAGCTCGTCTGACCGGGAACATCTGGGCGGATAGCTCAGCTGGGAGAGCGCCACGTTTACACCGTGGATGTCACAGGTTCAAGTCCTGTTCCGCCTACCATAAGGGAAAAAGGGAATCTTTTCCGGCGGGAAGAGATTTTTCTGTTTTTTTAGCAGGGGTCGTAGTTAAGTCGGTTATAACGCCGGCCTGTCACGCCGGAGGCCGTGGGTTCGAGTCCCATCGACCCCGCCATAACAATTAAAAGGGGTTAAGCATGATGCTTAACCCCTTTTTTATGAGGCTGCCCCCAAACGCCCGTCTGCTGCGTTCCCCTCGGCCTTCCCCCGCTTTCGCGTGGGCAAGCTTGTTATGCTACGTACCATAAGTGCGACTCACTCCTCAGGTTTTCGGGAACCTTGCATCCGGACATTTTTTAACGGCCTCGTTACTGTCTGTTTACCCGGATTCATGATTCCCGGTCCACGGGTCTTTTTGATACATCATCAGCTTGCTCCAGGCGCTGCCAAAACTCGACCTTCGGTCTCAGACAGTTGGCAGCGCTTGTTTTCCGCTTCGCTGTGATGTATTGGCAAAAAGCCCCCTGATGCCCGGTCACATGAATCCGGGCAACGGGCACCGTGCGGCTGACCGTTTACCATTGAAAATGAGTGCGAGAGGATGTTTCCAAACGCCCGTCTGCTGCGTTTCCTGCCGTTGTGAATTGAACAGCGAGCGCATTCCCCGCTGCTTGCGGCGGGGTTAGCGAGCGAATACAAATAAACATTTTCCTTGGCAATCGGAGAT
>JAFGWZ010000276.1 GCA_016936905.1 Deltaproteobacteria bacterium
AACCCCGTTATATATGCACCATTCCCGCCGAGACCATAGAGAAAGCACTGACCGCGACGGGTTTCGCCATCGGCGATATGAACCTTATCGAGATCAACGAGGCCTTCGCGGCAATGCCCCTGGTGTCGACAAAGATTCTCGCCCGGGGCGACGCAGGCAGATGGGATGAACTCAAGGAAAAGACAAACGTGAACGGCGGGGCGATCGCCCTGGGACATCCTGTGGGATCGAGCGCCGCCAGGATCACCATGACGCTGGCCCTTGAACTGAAACGGAGAGGCGGAGGGTACGGCGTGGCGGCAATCTGCGGCGGACTTGCCCAGGGCGAGGCGGTCATTCTGAAAGTATGAGCAGTGCCGGAATGGCGAAAGCCGGCACAGCCTGTGAAACATTCCCGGGTCCGAATCCTGGCCCCGGTCCGGCCGGACCCGGGGAAACGAACACGGGAAAAGGAGCGGAACATGAGAAGAGCACTATTCAAGGAAGAACATGAAATCTTTCGCACCGCCTTAGGGAAATTCGTCGACAGGGAAATTGCGCCGTTCGTGGAACAGTGGGAAGAGGACGGAATCATCCCCCGGAAGATATGGAACACTATGGGAGATCAGGGATTTCTCTGCCCCTGGGTGGAAGAGCGGTACGGCGGTTCGGGAGTGGGATTTGAATACTCGGTGATCATAAACGAAGAGCTTTTCTACCGGGGCATCACCGGCATCCTGGCGGGGCTGCACAGCGATATCGTCGTTCACTACATCAATGATAATGGAAGCGAGGAACAGAAAGCGCGGTGGCTGCCGGGATGCGTTTCCGGTGACATCGTGACGGCGGTGGCGATGACGGAGCCGAATACCGGCTCCGATCTTGCGGCGATCCGCACGACCGCCGTCAGGGACGGCGACGAATACATCATCAACGGACAGAAAACGTTCATTTCCATCGGGATACACTGTGACCTGGTTATCGCCGTGGTCAAGACCGACCCCGCGGCGGGATACCAGGGAATCAGCCTCATCTGTGTCGAGGACGGCGCCCCGGGATTTTCAAAGGGGCGTAACCTCAAGAAGATGGGGTGGCACAGCCAGGATACGGCGGAGCTCACGTTCGAGGACTGCAGGGTGCCCGTCTCGAATCTCCTCGGCGAAGAGGGCAAAGGATTTTACTACCTCATGCAGAATCTCCAGAAGGAGCGGCTCGTTGTTTCAATCATGGCCCAGTCCATGGCTGAGGCCATGCTGGACATGACCGTCAAGTACTGCAGGGAGCGGACCATATTCGGCAAGCCGGTCTCGTCGTTCCAGCACAACACCTTCAAGATCGCCGAAATGGCCACCGAGATCGAGCTGGGACGGACCTTCGTCGATTCCCTTATCGCAGACTATATCGCCGGGAAAGACATCGTAAAACGGGTGTCGATGGCAAAGGCCTGGATCCCTGAGATGGCGAACCGCGTTGCATACCACTGCGTCCAGCTCCACGGCGGATACGGATACATGGAAGAATACCCCATCTGCCGGTTCGCCCGGGACGTACGGGTCATTCCCATCTTCGCCGGGACCACCGAGGTAATGAAACTCATCATCGGACGGATGATGGGATTATGATGATATCACAAGATACATGAAAGGAACGGCTGAACGATTTCTCCAGAGTAAATAGTACCGGACAGTGACGGGGCATACAGAATCCCGCGGCCCCAAGGCCGCTGGGTGTTCACGTAACCAACAAAAAAGGAGGGAGACAGATGATTTTAGCCTCGGACAAACTGATTCAGGAATGGACGGCAAAGGGGGTATGGGGAAACAGGACATTAATCGATTATTTCAAGGAGCACGTGGGAAACTACCCGGATAAGGAATGTCTCGTCGATCCCCTCAATAAGGCGGCATTGCTTGGAATGGAACCTGAACGACTGACCTACCGGAAGCTGGACCGGGCCGTCGATGCCACCGCCGAGGGCCTTGTGGCAATGGGCATCGAAAAAGACGACATCGTTATCGTCCAGCTTCCAAACTGCTGGGAACTGGCGATGCTCTACCTGGCAATTACCCGTGCGGGCGGATTGATATCCCCGGTGCCGATGCAGTGGCGGTCGTCCGAATTGAACTATGTCATGGACAAAACGGAAGCAAAGGCGTTCATTACCATGAAAGAGTTCGGCGAATTCGGTCACAAAGCGATGGGACTCGATCTCATGTCAAGCCACCCTTCCCTCCGGATGATCATAACCCTTGACGAGATCCGGGAACTGTCCCGGGGGGAAATTACAGGCAAACTGGCAAGCATCCCCATCGACGCCAATGACATCTTTACCCTGTGCTGGTCGTCTGGCACGGAGGCCCAGCCCAAGGGATGCCCGCTGAGCCACAACAACTGGATCTGCCAGGCCACGTTCTGTTATGAAACGGCACCGATCGAACGGGGCGATAATCTCATCAACGCCGGCCCTCTCGTCAACATGGCGTCGGTCGGAACGGTGTACACCGAATGGCTTCTCGGCGGCGGCAAGCTCGTCCTCCACCATCCCTTTGACGGCCCCACCTTCATAAAGCAGATGATAACGGAAAAAATTCACTACACACTCCTCGTCCCCGCCGTGGTCAACGCGCTGCTGAAACATCCCCAGGTCGACCACTTCGACCTGAGCGCCATGAGGGCTATCACCATCGGCGCGGCGCCCCCGTCGTTATGGTCCGTGCAGGAACTGCAGAGGAGATGGGGAATCGAGTTCGCCAACATATGGGGAATGAACGAGGGGCCGGCCGACATAGCGGGGTACTTCGATATTCCCGACGTGGAAATGCGGGTCGATCATTTTCCCCAATGGGGGAAACCTGGAGCAACGTGGCATTCCGCCATGGCAGGAAACTTTCACGCGAAGATTGTCGATCCCGCAACGGGCCGGGAGATGACGGAGGTCGGGGAAATCGGCGAGCTTCATTATCGGGGGCCGAACGTGATGGCGGAATATTTCAGGGACCCTGCCATTACCGGCAAAGCCTTTGATGCCGACGGATATTTCAACACGGGAGACCTCTTCAAGATAAAAGAGGGAAACTGCATTGGATTTTTCGACCGGACGAAGGACATCATCAACCGGGGCGGCTTCAATGTCAGCGCCCAGGAAGTGGAAAACATCCTCCTCGGACATGCTGGAGTTGCCGATGTCGCCGCCGTCGCCATGCCCGATGAGATGATGGGCGAAAAGATGTGCGTCTATGTTGTGACGAAAGGAGACAGCGCGATCTCACTGGCGGACATTACATCCTTCATGAAAGAAATGGGAATCGCAGCCTACAAGCTGCCGGAGCGGCTGGAAATCATCGACGCGATTCCCCGGAATCCCGTCGGCAAGATTCTCAAAAAGGAACTGAGACAGGATATCAGAAAAAAACTGGGCGTGGCGGAATAACGCCGGAGGCAGGGGATTGTTCAGACGCTCACTGCCATATTTTGGTTGAAAAGTCCCGATGGACGGTATATTCAACCAAAGTGACTTAATGTGGGGTCGCACTGTCGGCAGGATAGAATGCCGTGATGACACAGCGGAGCATACTCATGAAACGGGGACAGGATCATGAAACCGAGGCAGCCCGCCTTAGGCAGGAACTGGAGACAAAGAACAGGCTCCTGTCGTCTATCCATAAGATAAGCGGCCTGCTCACCCGCCCCATATCCCTCGACCGGGTACTGAATGCCATTGTGGAAGAAACCGCGGAGGTGTTTCGGTTCAGCAGGGTCAATATATCGCTGATTAACAAGAAAAATCCAAATCTCCTGGAATGCAAGTACGTCATCGGATTCACACCCGACGAGGCCAGGCGGGCACTCAGTATCCCCTATAAGCTGGACCGACATGACTGCGTCGAAACGCGGGTTGTTAAAACGGGGAAAACCCTGTATATCGAAGACTACCAGAAAGACCGGCGCCTGACCGGGATAGATATAAAATTGCGGGGAATTTACAACCGTGTCTCCGGTATCGCCGCACCGCTGAAAATCAAGAAGGAGATCATGGGGTTTATCGGTGCGGACAGGACCAATGAGATATTGAACCTTACGAAAAATGAGATAGACCTCTTCGCCACGTTTGCCAATCAGGTCAGCATTATTATTGAAAACGCCCGGCTGCAGGAACAGAACAAGAGAAAGATCGAACAGCTTCTCTCACTTCAGAGAGTCAGCAAGAAAACGAGTTCGACGCTCAGCCTGAAGAAACTGCTGAACATCATCGTGGCAAACGCAATGAGAATCACCAAAGCATCGACCTGTGCCGTTCTGCTGCATGACAGGCGGGATGATACCCTGAAAATCGCATCACAGAAGGGATACCGGAAGGCCGACGCGAAAATATTCCAATTGAAAATCGGCGAGGGCATCGTGGGATGGGTCGCCCGGCATGGCATTCCACTTCTCGTGCAGAACGTGGATAGCGAACCGCGGTACGTGGAACTCATCCCGGGTATCAAGTCCGAACTTGCCGTTCCCCTGATCGGAGAGAAGCAGGTGCTGGGAGTATTGAACGTCGACAGTTATGAGGAATGCGCCTTCTCCCAGGACGATCTGGAACTGCTGATGATCTTCGCCGGACACACGGCGGCCCTTATCGAAAACGCCCGGCTCTACGAAGAGGTCATAACGGAGAGGACCCTGGCTGAAAATGTCCTTGAAAGTTCCCCCAACGGCGTGATGACCGTCGATTGTGTGGGAACCGTCAGCTCCATGAACAGAAAGGCCGAAGAAATCCTGAACCTGAAGCGATTCGATGTTGTCGGCCGAAACGTCGATTCATTCTTTCAGGCCGGCATCGTTGACTTGGTGGCAGAATCCCTGAAGGGTATGTCCGCCGTCGACAACCGTGAAGTTACGCTCGAGCGGAGCGACGGAACTCATCTGACGCTTGGGATGAGTTCTTCCGTCCTGAAAGGACACAGCGGACGAGTGAACGG
>JAFGWZ010000277.1 GCA_016936905.1 Deltaproteobacteria bacterium
AACTCTCTATGATGTGCAGTGGGATTCCGTACAGGACCGACGCGGACTTGCCTTATCGATAAAATAATGTATTCAGCGGTATATGGCTCAAACCCTTTGATAAAAAACAGGAACTATCCGATTGGCCTCGACGTGAAGAATGGAACCGGAAAGGTGAAACCTGAAACTTTAAACCTGAAACGTGAAACCTGTTTTTGACTGGACGTCATTAATTTGACGTGACATGCTTGCGGCCAAACGGACGAAACGATATCCGGTTTACGGTTTCCGGTTTACGATATCCGAATTGCCAATTCCCATTTCCCGCTTCCCAATTCCCATTTCCCGCTTCCCAGTTACCGTTTTCCGATAAGAAGGCCGGGACCCGGTGAACTGTCCCGGATCCCGGCCTCCTGTGGTGTAACCCGCCGCTGTGTAGGTTACCGTTTAATATTCATGAGAGTCGCCATCATCTCATCCGTGACCGTTACGATCTTTGCGCTTGCCTGATACGCCCGTTGGGCTGTTATCATATTGATAAACTCCGTGGCAATATCGGTGTTCGACATTTCCAGTGAATTGGGGCTGATGTCCCCCATTCCTGCAGAACCGGGGTTATTCAGTACCGCCGATCCCGATGTGACCGTTTCGCCGAAGAGATTGTTTCCCATCCGCTTCAATCCCCATGGGTTCGAAAAATCCGCCAGGACGACCTGGCCGATGTCATCGGTCTGGCCGTTGGTGAAGAAGCCGCTGAGGACTCCCTCAGATGTCACCGAAAGGCTTTTAAGGACGCCCGACGCATAACCGTCGTGTGTCAGGGCTTTTACCACCGAGGTGCTTGCGTATCCCGTTATGCTCTGGGCCGTTGCCCCCGCTAAATCCCACGTGACCGTATTGGAACTTCCGATCGTGGCGCCGTTGCTGAGTGATCCGAACATCAGGGATACATCTGCGGGGTCTGATTCCGTCTGGGCAATGGCGAGTTGGATGGTATCGCCTGCCGCCCAGGTATCTGAAAGGGCAAAGGTAACATCGGCGCCGCCGGCGCCATCGAGATCGATGGCTATCTCATCATCGGCACCGACCGTACCGGTCGTGATTGACATATTCGTATACCCGCCATCCTGCGTTATCGTCCATGTGTCTTCATCGGCACCCCGCGTCAAAAGAATCGGGCTGAGCGCGGTCGTGTCCTGATACATCTGCCCCTCATTGTTGACCGTCATCACTGCAGTACCGTCACCCGCGGTGGTTATCGTCTCGGTCTGAGTCGAGTTGTACACCTTACTCAGATTACCGTTGCTGTCGAATTTAAGCCCGCAGTATGTCTGAGACGTCGCTTCCGTGTTGTCGAGGTAGGTCCGGCAGCCCCAGTAGCCGTTTGCTTCCGTCTTCTGGAATGTCGCCTTCAGGGTATGGGTGTCGCCCTGTGAATCATAGACCGTCTGAGCAGCGTTGAACGTTGCCCCATCGGCCGTATCCGAGTTGAGGTTCGCGCCGATGGATATTGTTGATGTCGCCGAAGGAGCCGACTGTACATCGCTGAGAGAGAGATTGGTTATTGTATTAGGGTCGCTTGACAGAAGGTTGTATCCCTGTACCTTCAAACCATTTGAATCGACCAGATATCCGTCACTGTCGACGTGAAACGCGCCGGCCCTCGTGTAGTATGATCCTCCATCGGCATCTTTTACGATGAAAAACCCGTCTCCGTCGATGGAAAGATCGGTGGCGTTTGCCGTCGTCTCGAAAGACCCCGGCGAGAACTGGGTTGCCACGTCACTTATGGAGACACCACGGCCTATCTGCATAAACGTCGACGACCCCCCGGTAATGCTCTGGCTCAGGATATCGGCAAAATGAATCTTCCCGGCCCTGAAACCGACGGTGTTCACATTGGCGATATTGTTGCCGATGACATCCATCTGTTTTTCACTGGCGGTCAAACCGGAAATACCGGCGTACAATGAACTACCCATTTTATCTTACCTCCATTCGTTGTAATCTATGTAAATTAATGTTTCATCATCCTACGTTCCAGGGCTGACGGCTATGACATCCTCAAAGGGAATCTCCACGTCGCCGATCTGAATGTATGAACGGCCGTCCAGGAATGAAACACCGGTGACCGTGCCGTTGACATACATATCAACGTCGACCGATTCTCCCGCCGCGTCGGCCGCTTCTATCTCAAAGGTATAGGAACCGTTTGCCACGGCGCTGCAATCCCATATTACCGAATTGGTTCCCTGAGGCCGAGCCCCGAGGTCAATGGTTTTCACCAGGCTCCCGTCGGAATCATATATGGAAACGGCTCCTTCCGTGATGTCTTCCGCCGCGTTGAAGATGAGAGATACCGGCGTTCCGTCCGTTTCAACGGAATTTCCCTGCGCGGCAACGTTTTTTCCGATCAATGCCACCGCTTCGGCTTGATTCGTCTTCATCTGATACGCCGCAACCGTCTCGAGATTCGAGTTCATGTTGCTCAACTGCTCGAGGCTCGAAAACTGGGCGAGTTGCGCCGTGAAGTCAGTGCCGTCCATGGGGTTCAGCGGATCCTGATATTTCAGCTGGGCAATGAGCATCTGAAAGAACTCATCCTTGCCCAGGGTGCTGCTCTGAATCATGTCGAGGGAATTGCTGCTTCCCACTAATGCCACGCTGCTCATCTCCTGTCCTCCCGCTCCTTTTGTTATGCAAAGAGACTGATCTGTCCGTTCTTCCACAATGATGGGGATACGGTCTGCTCGGCGGCGATGATTTCATCGGGAGATGCCTCGTCATCTCCCCTCTTCCCGCCGTCGCGGCTCGTCTCCTGCCTCTGGTCGAATAATCGCCCGTCATGATCGAACTGAAAGGAGTTTCCACCCATCCGGTCATGAAGAGACACATCGATTGTCTCGGCCACAAGCCCCTGCGAGCTCAGACCCGTTTTCAGTATTTCAGCGTTCGATTGCAGAATCTGGCGCACATCATGGTGCTCAGCCTTGAGGATCACATGAACTTTGTTGTCTCTCACGAGAACATCAAGATCAACCGATCCGAGATGGGGAGGATTCAGGGCGATCTTCACCCGACCGAATCCCTTGCCCAATTTCGTCTGAACGGCAGCAGTCACCTGATTGACGACGTCACCGGGTTTAACGTTCAACGGTTCGTGGCTTTTCGCGGTGACTGCAGACTGCACCTCGATCCGCGCCGACGGGAAATGCTTCCCCTCCGAGATTCGTTCAGACAGGCGGCCTTCATGTGAAAAATCCTTCACCGGGCGCTCGCCGTCGATTATTTCATCACCACGATCGGCACCGCCCATACCGTCAGACCACTGTTCATTTTTCCCGTGAGCCCTGGCATACTGTTTCATCTTTGCCGAGGGGTCTCCCGTCCCCTGGCTTCGAAGGCCAGCCCCCTGGTCAGTTATTTTTTCATTCATTGCCGACTCGCCGCTTTTTCGATGATGTGATTTTTTAAGGTTCGCATCGGCCTGTTTCCCTGCGACGGCCACATTTTTCATTATATCAACGGCAAGATCCTCCGCCGACTCTTTCGCCGCCGTTCCAAAGTCGTTCATATCACCTGATGTGCCCGGCCGAACATGTCGTGATTTGCCGTCTGCATGGTCCAACAGTTTTCCTGTTACTGTCCCTCCGCTCTTGTCTGATAGATTGTCAGCCGGCGTTCCGGTGTTCTCTTTATCCGCCGTTGCTCTTCCTGCCCCGCCGGCAACTGAATGCGTTCGTTTGCTGATAAAAGCGGTACCTTTTTCATCACCGCCCTTCGTCGTTGCCGGCGAAAATTTCGTCCTATCATCGGTCCCGTTTGAAGTGCCGTTGAGATAACTGAGCGCCTTATCTTCATTCATGCGCCGTTGTTTATCCTTCCCCAGCCCCTTTACCGGGCCTTCCATATCGAAAACCGTTTGCCCGCCTTTTCCTGAATCACTGCCGGTAATCCCTGAACCTCCCGCCTCATGATTCATCAAGGGCGACAGCGCTGCCACTGCTCCCTTCGTTCTGCAATGAAGACCATTGCCGTTTTCACGTTCAGAACCCTCTTCCGGCAAGACTCCCTTTCGATGAACACCATGCCGCTTTATCATGTCGATCGAAGCAGCTTCATCCGTACCGCCGTTTTCGCTGCTCCCTTCGGCCTTGCCGTGCCATGATAATAACCGGCGGCCTGTCCCGCCGGTGACCACCTTCTTTAAAATCTGTAAAAAAATCGCCCCCGCATCTGTTCCGCCTTTGCGGCATTTCACTGGAACTCCGATATTCTTTCCGGCGGCATCCTTTTCCTGTGTCGTGGGAACTATTTTTTCGTTTCCCTCGTACTTCCCGGC
Source organism: Deltaproteobacteria bacterium (assembly GCA_016936905.1). Classification (GTDB taxonomy): domain Bacteria; phylum Desulfobacterota; class Syntrophia; order Syntrophales; family UBA6807; genus DSDU01. Next base: position 4,322 of record JAFGWZ010000277.1, read on the forward strand.
CATCATAGTGAGCAGTGCATTCACGGCATTTCACCTTCAGAATTTTTCTTTTATGGTGAGCAAACAGCGTGCCAGGAACAATATACGTTATTTATGATGTTATCTGAGATACTTAGAGAGGAGGCAGGTGGTGACGGGGCAATTTCTGCCTGCCGGGGCAAGGGGGAAAAGAAAAATTTGCCGACTTGTTTCGACAGCCGGCTTCGTGCCACAGACGAAGGGCGATTACAGGCGAAGGGCTCAGGGCGAAAGGCGAAGGGTAAAAACGGGGGTGCCACCACGGCCCGTTGACCGGATTCATGT
>JAFGWZ010000278.1 GCA_016936905.1 Deltaproteobacteria bacterium
CCGGCGACATCTCGTGGTCCGCCAAGACCTTCGTGTTGATCGACAGTCGTGACAACTCCTTCACCTGTTCCTCGGAAGGATTCACCTTGAAGAATAGTACCTGAGTGCATCCTTTCCGTTTAAAAAAGGATAGCTGCTCCATAACACAGGAAGAAAGATCACACTCGTTCCTGTCAGCAATGTAAAGTAATTTACTTACTTTCATTACTCGGTACTCTCCACCGGGACTAGCTTTCCTTTGACTTCGCACTTGCGGGAATCAACAAGGTGGGCAACGTTGATCGTTCCGCCAATTTTTTCGCAGTGCTTCCAAGAAATATTTCTTTGAACGGTTTGCTTCCGGTTGTCCCGCCAACGATCATGGTCGCTTCCCGTTCCTGCGCCGCTTTGTCAATCTGTTCACACGTCGGTCCCACATAGAGATGAGATTCAGCTTCTATTCCCACTTCTCGAAATCTATCGCACACTGCTTCGAGCTTCTGCCGATTCTCTTTTCTGATCGCTTGGATCTCCATCGCTGAGTCGCTCTTAAACAATTTTTCACTGGCCACATGGATTGCCACAACCTTTTTGATGACATCGGTGAAACCAAGAAGATAATTGACGGCATTTTCACTGGCGTCCGACCAGTCGAGGGCCAGAAGGGGCCGCTCGAAGGGCTTATCGTTGATCTTACCTGACGGCAACATATATTTATGAATAAGGACAGGTGTCGACGTCCTCCTGAGAAGTTCCAGCGTTTCCGATCCGGCGTACAGCTCTTCAAGTTTGGGCCTTCTGTGGCGACCGGTTACGATCAGGTCGACTCCTTCTTCCTTCGCTGTTGAAATGATCTTGGGAAGAACATTGCCCACAACGATATAGGCTCCCACTTCCATGCCCTGTTCAAAAAGATTCTCCGCCCAGTCGATGAACCTCACATTGGCCATCTCACGGAGCCGGACTTCTTCATCCTTGAGATAGCCCTTTCCCCGCCTCATTGCGACTTTATCGCGTTCTATTATGTGGAGAAATACGACATGATTGAAGCCCGCTTTTCTCAAGTCCATGAGTGACTCTAACGCATCGAACCACAGCTCTTCGAATTGTGTTACGAAGAGCATCTTCTTCGTTTCATTCTTTTTCATAACGTGTTTATCACTACTCCACTCTATTCATTCGATTGCCGCCACATACCATATCAGCCGACAAACTTTTTAATCATCTCCGCCAGTTCTTCAGGCTCAACCGGTTTTTCAATGTAGGCATCCGGTTCAGGAACAGGCTGGTCTCCGAATTCCGTAAGGGCCTCCTGTGAGCGCAGGAACGTTCTCTTGGCGATTCCCGACAGGACGATAACGGGAATATCCTTTAACTCTTTGTCGTATCTCATTTCCCGATACATTCTGATGCCGCTCTGTTTGGGCATCAGAACGTCAAGAATAACCAAAGCAGGTTTTTCTTCCCTTACCATGGCCAGGCCTGCTTCTCCGTTCTTTGCAATCATCGGGATATAACCGTTCTCTTCCAGGACGGTTTTCACAAACGCAATGATATCCGGATCATCGTCAACGGTCAGTATTTTCTTTGCCATAACGGACCCCCTTCAGTTCTAAATTAAAATCCCGCCCGGTAATCAGGCTAGTGTTTCGCAGTATCGGCATTCTTCTTGCGAAATGGAAGGGTCATGGTAAATGTGGACCCCTTGCCCGGTTCCGAGGTTACATCTATCTTCCCGCCGTGTTCATAAACAAGCTTTTGTGTAACGAGGAGACCGAGGCCCGTTCCTTTTCCTCCCTTGGTGCTGAAGAAGGCAGTAAAAAGTTTCCCCTTTACCTCATCGGTCATGCCGCCGCCATTGTCGGATACTACAAATTTGACGGCACTGTCGTCGAAAAGCTCTGTCTTAACACAAACCTGCCATTTCTTATCCAGCTCGAGATCGAAAAGGCAGGCATCGATCGCATTCGATACAAAATTGAGAAGGCACCGATGAATCGCATCGGGATCCATACAAAGTTCACCGATAGCAGGATCGAAAGCTCGAATCAGCCGTATCTGATTCTCCGTTGCCTTCGCTTCCATGAGCTCGCACACATCTTCCGCAATATCGTTGGGGTAACAATCTCGATAATCAGGTTCGCGCTCTTTCGAGTACGTGAGAAGATCCATCACGAGATACGATATCCGCCCGATATTCCGCTGTACCATGCTCCAGCCCGTTCTTAGCTTATCTGTATCATTTTTGTCAAGACCAATATTTACGATATAGGTCCCTCCTTTAAGGCCTGTGAGAATATTCTTTATATAGTGAGCCAGCCGTGCAACAGTCTGCCCGATGGCGGCCAGCCGCTCCGAGTTAACGAGCTCCTGTTGCAGGCGTTTAATCTCCCGCAGATCCTGGAAGAAACCGACACTTCCAATAACGGAATCCTTTTCATACAGGAGAGTGCCGGAAAAACGTACCGGCACCTTCTTGCCGTTTTTATTGATGATGATGACCTCTTTCCATCCCCCGCCTTTCATGTCGCGCTTTCTTCGAAAACCGCTTATGAATTCTTCCGCTATCTCTTCGGGATAAAGGTCGTCAAACTTCATCTTTCGAACCACTTCAAGACGGGAATAGCCGAATATCTCCTCAGCTCCCGGATTGAACGTTACGATCATTCCATTTTCATCGGTGGCGACAATGGCATCGTTCGAACTGGTGATAAGCTTATCCTGAAAATCCGACTTTCGCCGCACCTCTTCCGTCGCTATCTGGCACATATGCTCAAGGTCGTTCGTGTATCTCCTGAGCTGATTTTTCATCTCCAGTTTTTCATGTGCCCGCTTGAGCGCTATTGACAGCGCCTCGTCTCTCACCGGTTTGTTGATGAAATCAGACGCTCCGAATCGCAATGCTTCGATGGCCGAATCCATGTCGCCGTGGCCCGTTATGACGATAACCTCCGCATCGGGATTGGCGTTTTTGATCCGCTTCAGCAGCTCGAGTCCATCCATCCCGGGCATTTTTATATCGGTCAGAACAATCGGCGGCATATGCTGCTCGTACAATGCGAGCCCTTCGTTGCCGCTGTATGCCGGGATCACATCGTATCCATCGCTTTTCAGCGATACGGTCAGGACGCGAATTATCGCTTCTTCATCGTCAACCAAGAGGATTCTCTTATCAACCATCGTTGCCCCCCGTCCTTTCAGCTGCCGGGAACGTCAGGGTAAAGGTCGTGCCCACATCGACCTCACTTTCTACCTCGATCGTTCCGCCGTAGTCCTGGATGATACCGTAGCTGATACTCATGCCCAGGCCTGTTCCCCTTCCGACCTCTTTTGTTGTAAAAAACGGTTCGAATATCTTATCCCGAATGTCTGATGGAATCCCGATTCCATTATCATACACGGTTACAAAGACCTCGTCATTACTGGCAAAGGACCTGATCTGAAGGACCTTCTTCCATGTATGGTTCCCGAGCTTCATCTCCTTTTCGTCCAGGGCATCCTTCGCGTTTGTTATCAGGTTGATAAACACCTGTTCGAGCCTGTTGTGATCTCCATAGACAGCGGGAAGATCGTCGGCCAGTTCCATATCGACATCGATTCTGTGGACCCTCAGTTGCTGTCCCAGTATCTTAAAGACATCGGCAATTGGTTTGTTGATGTTGAGCTTTTCGCTTTTTACTTCCGATTGCCGTGAAAAATCTCTCATGTGGTTAATTGTCTGGGCGGCCCGTTCCACATTCTTGCTGATCTCTTCAGCCATCATGGAAAGGTCTTCGTCCTTGATTCTCTCTCCCCTGCCGAGCATTTTCTTAAAAAAATCCGAACAGACCTGAATGACATTCAGCGGCTGATTTATTTCGTGAGCGATTCCCGACGCCATCGTTCCGAGAGTCGCCATTTTGCTTGCCTGGATGAGCTGCGCTTCCTTTTCCACGTTTTCCGTAATATCAGGTGTCGTCGCTATCAGGGCGTCTCGCCCCATGAAAAGAACCGCCCGGATATGAACGTTGACAAAGAAGGACAATCCGCTCTTCTTCTTATGCAATCGTTTCGGGAAAAACATCGACTGGTTCATCTTTATCGTTTTCAGGCCTTCAACGAGTTCGTTATCGGTCTGATGGAAGAGATCCAGAAACGACATTTTTAAGAATTCATCCCTGGAATATCCGTAGCTTTCCAGTGCGGTGGCATTGACGTCGAGGATTCGAAATGTTTTCCTTCCTGTAATAATAATCGGCGTTGGATCGGCATCGAACATGGTGCGATATTTCTCTTCTGAGAGACTTATCTCACGGTAGGATTGCTGCAGCTTCGCTGTTTTTTCCAGCACCTTTCGCTCCAGGCTTTGTCCGTACATCTTGATTTCATGGTGCAGCCGGGCATTCTCAATAGCAACGGCGATACGGTTGCTGATGATGGCGAGAAGATTCTTATCGTCGCCGGAAAAGTGAGACTCCGTGTGGCTTGAAATCCTGATCACACCGAACACTCCTTCATTCGACGTCAGCGGTATATAGGCGGAGGATTTCAATCCTTCCTCCACCACGACATCAGATTCGGGAGGATTATCGACCGATATGTCTTCAAGGATAACCGTCGCCCCGGCACGGGCAACGCGACCGACCACCGAATCAACCTCTTCTCCCGCACCTTTCTTGAACTGGTCTTTGGAATAACCCCGCGAACAGGCGACGGTCAGGTTTCCCCTGTCGTCTTTCAGATATATCCCCACACTGTCGGCGTCAAGGTTGTTGATAATGCCGTCTACCGCTGCCCTCAGGCTGTCATCAAGGTCCAGCGTCTCGCTCAGGTCGCTGGTGATTGTCCAGAGGCTCGAAAGCTGCCTTATGTGATTTTCCCGTTCATCCTGCAATAGTTTCGAATCCGTTGTATCCCAGAGGGTCTCTATTGCCCCGATGATATCTCCGTCGGGGTCCTTGATGGGAGCGGCGGTAAAGTACAGCCATCTTCCACCCTTGCCCATATGGGGATAAAACAGTTCCGCCTCATAGGCGTCCTCTATAAACGGTGATACCCGGCCGCGCTCTCCGTAATATTGTTCCAGATCTCGCGGCGGCTTCCTGTCGACAATCAGATCGGCCATAATCGGTTTTTCGTCGCCATAAAATGCCTTCCAATGACGGTTCGTTCCGATCATATTTTCAGCTTTATGACCGGTCAGCCGTTCCAGAGCCTTATTCCAGTGGGTTACTTTATGATTCTGATCGATGACAAAGGTAGGGATGGTGCTGCCCTGAATTATCTGCGCGAGGGTTCGCTCTCTCCTGACCCGTTCTCTCTCCGCTTCCCGCCGTTGGGTGATATCCTCGTAACTGGCAACAATGGTACGTTCTCTCAGACTTTCTCCTACCCGGGAGGTTCTTATCACGCAGGTTATCTCCCTCCCGTCTTTCTTCAGGCAGGGGAACTCATATCGAAACGAACGGTGCTCTTCCAGGGCCTCATAAAAGATTGTCCCTATTTTCTGGTAATCGTCATGGTTCCGGTAAATAATCTCCGTGCTTCTGCCGATCATTTCATCCGGCTTCCACCCGAAGACCGTTTCAACGGCACCGTTGGCAAAGATA
>JAFGWZ010000279.1 GCA_016936905.1 Deltaproteobacteria bacterium
ATGAGGCAAGAAGAGACGATCTTCACGTGGCGGGATCGAGTTTGCCTTCCACAAGGGGATGGGGGCGGTATTGTGCCGTCGATACCTCCAGCGTATCGACACCGTTCTTCACATCATAATAATCATTGATGAGATTCGTCGCCCCGTGGATCATGACCGTTGCCAGCACCGTCATGACATATAACCCCCAGTAAAATTCGCCGTCGAGGGCGCCAAGGGTTGCTCCCACGGTGACGGAAATCGCCGTCATGGTAAACGACCACGGCCTGCTGCCCAGAAACCAGTTCCGATAAGCGTTCATGGCATCATCCTTATGTGCGTTTCTCTTTCCCCGAGTGACCTGCCCGGTGTTGCCGGGTTGGGTTATCTGCTCTGTTCGGCAAACAGGTCGTCGGCGCAACCTTCGAAGATTTTCATATCTTCCCGTGCGGGAAATGTGACGGCACACCCGCCGCACCCGCGGGGTGCTTTCGTTCGACCCCCATTGCCGGGATAAACCGCTTTATGTATACGCCTGGCCCATGTCGCCGCATTCGATCCGTTAACCGATCCGAAGAGATCAAGCGTTGAACAGACACTATGATATTCAAACGCAAACAATACTTCATCAAAATTCATAAAAATCCTCAACCTATAATAATATGAAATGACCGAAAGCTTTGCAGGTCTTCATTTTATGTCGTTTCGAGGAGCGACAGCGACGAGAATTCTTAATGATATCTAGATATTAAAGATTTCTCCCTTCGGTTGAAATGACACAAGTCGACATCGTGCAAAGCTTTAGACCGATGAACATGAACTGCCGCTGCCATCGTTTTCTATCAGAGCCGTCTCTTATCCAAGCTTGTCGTTTTTGTAAATAACTTTTTCACGGTGCCGCCGATTTCCTCATTCGGTTTCTATGATAACCCCGCACTGCTCACACCGGTACCGGATCCTTTTCGTGCCCGTTGCTTCGACCTCCTCAAAATCATAGCATTTTCTGCCATGTTCCTCGAAGCACTCGGGGCAGTACCGGTTATTCAGTTCATCGGCGTTGATGGTCAGATGACAGTGCCGACATCGCAGCATATTTTTCTGTTCCGGCAGCAGAACGAGGGTGAGATGCCTGCATGATGTCATGTGAGCTTCCTTTTCCTGCGGTCCGCCAGGGCGTCCTTCTGTCGTTCCCGGCCGCGGCGGGTCTTTTCGACGAAACAGGGTTTTCCCGTAAAGGGGTCGCGCTCCGTCCAATACATGGCGGTGGACCAGGTAGACGGCGTCGGCGTGAATATCTGTACCTGTTCGGGCAGGAGGTGCAGGTCCCGGAGGGCAAAGGACCGCAGCCGCGCCATGTCGTTGTCGGTGCAGCCCGGATGGGCGGCAATGAGGTAGTAGGTGAGAAAAAGGTCCTTTTCCCCCCGTTTTGCCAGGTCGAAAAAGAGGTCCCGGAAGGAGAGGAGGACGTCCCGCCCCGATTTGCCCATTTTGTCAAGGACATGAGGCTCCGAATGTTCCGGTGCGATCTTCATCTGTCCCGAAACGTGATGGCGGATAACCTGCTTAATGTATTCCGTGCCGTGTTTCCTGTCGGCCATGATCAGGTCGTGCCGTATTCCCGAAGCGATGACGACCTGTTTAACCCCTTTCACAGCCCGGAGTGCCTTGAGCATCGACATCTGCCGTTCGTGATTGACGGGGAGCTTGGAGCAGATCTTCGGGAAGAGGCATCTTTTTCCCGGGCAGGAGCCCCGTTGTTCCTTCCGGGAGCATTCGATGCCGTACATATTGGCCGTCGGCCCGCCCACATCCTGAATAATTCCCTTGAAGCGGGGGTGGCCGGTGAAGGTCTGCGCCTCTTTGACGATCGATGAGATGCTGCGCCACGTCACTGTGCGCCCCTGGTGGACCGTGATGGCGCAGAAATTACATTCACCGTAACATCCACGATGGGTCGCGATGGAAAACCTGATGGTGTCCAGCGCCGTCACGTCCCCCTTTCCCCGGTAATAGGGGTGCAGGTCCCGTTCATAATCGAGGCCGTGGACCGCGTCGAGCTCCTCGCCGGAAAGCGCAGAGGCGGGAGGGGTCTGAATGAGAAAGCGGGTGTCCTGTTTCTGCGCCAGCGGCCGGGCCGTCATGGGATCGGTGTTTCGATAAAAGAGGCTGAACATTTTCGTAAAGGCATCTTTGTCGTGGGCCGCCTGTTCGAAGGACGGCAGTTCCATGCAGCCCTCGGGAAGGGTTGCGGAACCGTAACAGATACCCCGGATACCGCGGGGGTCGCCCCCCGCCGCGAGACAGGCCGCCAGTTCGACGACGGAACAATCCGCCATGCCGTACAGAAGGTAATCGGCTTTCGCGTCAAAAAGAATGGATCGGCGTATCCTGTCGGACCAGAAATCGTAATGGGCGATCCGGCGCAGGCTCGCCTCGATCCCGCCGAGGACGATGGGACGTGTTTTCTTGAAACTCCTCCTGATCAGATTGCTGTAGACGATGGCCGCCCGGTCGGGACGGCGGTTGTTGACATTTCCCGGTGTGTAGTCATCCTTTTTCCGTTTCCGGCCTGTGGCGGTATAGTTGGCCACCATGGAATCGATACAGCCGCCGGTGACGCCCCAGAACAGGCGGGGTTCTCCCAGCCGTCTGATGTCGTCCCCCGTAGCTGTGTCGGGCTGGGCGATAATGCCCACCCGGTAGCCGGCGTCGACGAGAATCTTCCCGATGACGGCGACGCCGACGAAGGGCGAGTCGATGTAGCCGTCGCCGGTGACCAGGATGATATCGAGGCCGTCCCAGCCAAGCTTTTTCACTTCCTTCTGTGTGGTGGGAAGAAACATAGCAGGCGTCCTGTGCGTCCGTCAGCGCATCAGGGGTCAGGTCTTGCTTTTTGCCAAGCGGTTTCAGAAAAAGCAAAAAGCAAGACCTGACCCCTGTACCTGTGACCCCTGTACCTGTTCGTCGTAATAATTAGATTCCCGCTTCCGCGGGAATGACGATTGAGGCATTGACGGACATTATGAAAATTTCTCTCCTTATAAAAAAGGGAAATAAGCAGCATCTGTTTTACCACTCCCCATCATCGAAAGAAACCCTTTTTAAGAAAAGAGTCCCGGCAAACGGATTTTTCACTTATGTCAAAAATCATCGCATTTAATCGCCATATGTGGTATCGAAAATGGGTTTTTAAATTCAATTTCCGCTATTTCTCGTTTCTGTACAAATGGTGCACGGGGGGGAAATGGGCACGTAATGTGCCCGTCTTCAAAAAAGGGCGCTGTCCCTCGTTTCCTAAGAGATGTCTTCATGCTGACGATAAGATAAGAGCGGTAAGCGCGCATTATTCCCTCCACGTGATATTCGGGGCATATTTTACTTAATAAAATTAGGCAGAAAACATCTGTGTATCACTATGGCGGGCCAACAATATTCTGCCCTGGTTTTATAGTTTCGCCATCAATTCGGGCACATTTCAGAAGGAAATTAAGACCCATTATCCTGGCGTGGTGAGAGATGAGTGACAGGGTCAAAGAGACAGGCGGGTTTAAAGAGCTGACCTGGGATATTATCTCAAGCGGTCTTCCTGCGGATCACGATATCGAGGTTCTTCGTAAGATAGTGCTGACAAACATGATGTTTGTCGTCGCCTTTTTCGTGCTCTCCGTTTTCTGTGTCGTGGCCTACAGTGAGACCTATTATTTGCTCTGCATCGTTGACGCGGCCCTCTTCCTCTTCCTGATAGGGATCTTTTTCTACCTGCGAAAGACAAAAGATCATCAGTCATCGTCTCTTCTCTGTATAATAGCGTTGGGAGGCTTCTGTTTATTCTGTGTCGTCTACGCCGGTATTCACAACACAACGATTTACATTTGGGCCTTCGTCTATCCCCTCCTGGCTTTGTTCCTGCTCGGGACCGTGAGAGGTTCTTTTTACACTCTTCTCTTTTTGGGAATCGTGTGCATGATATTCATTGCAGACCGGTACGTGGCGTTCCTGATACCCAATCCCATCGAAAATGAAATCCGTTTCGGAGCTGTCTATATCACCATATATTTGATTGCTTTTGTCATGGAAAAGGTCCGTCGGGCAACCCAGGATCAACTGAATAGTTTAACGTCAAAACTGGCCGGAACCATCTCCGAAAAGGAAGATCTCATTCAGGAATTGCAGAATACAATCGACGAGGTCACCGTCCTTCGGGGCATACTGCCGATCTGTTCGCAGTGCAAGAAAATACGGGACGACAAAGGCTACTGGCACCAGGTCGAAGCCTACGTCCGCACCCACTCGGAGGCCGATTTTACCCACGGCCTCTGTCCCGATTGTATGAGAGAACTCTACCCCGATATGAAGACGAGTGACAAAATCCCGGAATAAGATGAAAGTCTCTCCATTCATCCTTATCAACGGTTTATGCGTTTTCATGACAAGGGCCGGACCGG
>JAFGWZ010000280.1 GCA_016936905.1 Deltaproteobacteria bacterium
AAAGAAATATCGAATTGACCCGTATTGACCGGTGCTGTGACTCATCGACTAAGCGCCGGCATGGGGCCATGGTAAGCGGTTGCAGCGAGTAACACGATGGTATCAGACGAGATAGGTAATAGAGAAAAAGGGAAAAAACAGACGAGGTAGGCGTATCGATGGACCTTGCGACGATATTAGGAATAGTCAGCGGTTTCGGCCTCGTGATCGTAGCGATGGGCATGGGTGGTGGACTGGGCTGGTTCATCAATATACCATCGGTCTTGATTGTTCTGGGAGGAACTATCGGAGCGGTTCTGATTAATTATCCCCTCACAGACGTGATCGGCGTTATGAAGGTGGCGAAGAACGTCTTCTTCAGCAAGGAGCTTTCGGTGGGTTCCGTCATAGAGACGCTGGTGGAAATGTCTAAGATTGCCAGGAGGGAAGGAATCCTGGCGCTTGAGAAGAAAGTTGAAGACGTTGAAGATCCTTTTTTCGCAAAGGGAGTCGGTCTCATGATCGACGGTATAGAGCCGGCGGCTCTTTCAAGGATTCTGCAGACCGAGCTTGATTATCTGTCGGAACGGCATCGCCTGGGTGCGGAGATATTCAGTTCAATGGGGAACTTTGCGCCCGCCATGGGAATGATGGGGACACTCATCGGGCTGGTGAAGATGCTCATGCAGATGGATGACCCGAGTTCGATCGGCCCGGCAATGGCGGTCGCCCTGATCACGACATTTTACGGTGTCATCCTGGCAAACCTGATTTTTCTTCCCATCGCCGGAAAACTGAAAAATCGAAGTTCCAGTGAAGTCATGGTGAAGGAACTGATCATCAGCGGCATACTGTCCGTCCAATCGGGTGATAATCCACGGGTTCTGGAACAGAAACTGAATTCGTTCCTGTCTCCCGGTGAGAGGAAGTCGACTTTTTAAATGGATGGAAAGGACAAGAGAAAAAAACGCAGGGATGACCTGCCTGCTGCGGGGTGGGAAGTCATTTACTGCTCCCTCGCGTTGATCCTTGTGGCATTCTTCGCCATGCTTGTTTCATATTCGAAGATTCAGGGGAACGATATGATCAATTTTCTCCGCGGCTTTGGCGGTCCTGTGGAAAAGGGTAGCACATGGTCGGCGGGGGCTCCTCCCTCTTCCGAATTTATTAATGTCTACACGGGAGGAAGCCGGGCAAGCGGTAAAAGCAGCCGGATAGGCCGAAGGGGTTTTTACGATATTGACGATCATGATGGTGCCGCCATGCCTGGGGCGGAGGAATTGACCGACATGGCCGATGTCTATACAGGGGGCGACAGGAGTGACAGTGAAGACAGTTTTCTCCGATCTATCGGCGAGATGTCGGACCGAGATGAAGACAAGGTGCTGTTGTCAATGGGGTATCTTGATACATATTTTGAGAAAATGGGCCTTCAAGGCGATGTTGACGTGACAAAAACACGGAGCGGTTTCAAGGTGACCATGACGAGCGGAGTGCTCTTTCCGTCAGGCGTGGCAGCCGTTAATGCCGCGGCATATCCGTCTCTCGACGGAATAACCAAACTGATACAGGCGGTTCCGTACGCGGTGCGTGTGGAAGGGCACACCGACAACGTGCCGATTGCCACTGATGCGTATCCTTCCAACTGGGAGCTCTCGACGGCGCGGGCCGTTAATGTGCTCAGGTATTTTCTGGAGGTCGGGAAGGTGGCTCCCATGAAGATTTCAGCGGTGGGATTCGGCGAATACCATCCTGTGGCGTCGAACGACACGGAGGAAGGACGAATGAAAAATCGACGGGTTGATTTGTATTTCGAGCTTAGCAATGAACAGGCAAATGTCTCTCGGAAGGGTACGGGGTGAGAAAGAAAACGGACAGGGCGGAAGAGCAGGGGTCAAAGTGGCTCACAACATTCAACGATATGGTGACCCTCCTTCTGACATTTTTTGTATTGGTGCTCTCGTTGTCGTCGCTAGATGCGGGGAAGGTTTCCGCTGTATCGCGGTCAGTCGCCGAAACATTCGGAATGCTGTGGTTCGGTGACAGGGGCGCCGTACAGGTCTTTCGACCCTTTGTCGCTTCGAAAGGAGTTCAGATACTGAGAAGAGAGAGAAGCAAAACTGAACTTGGCGAAGCGATCGGCGGCATTTCGGGAATGGATGCGAAGGTGACGGAGGAGGGGATTCTCGTTACCCTCGGAGAAAAGATTTTCTTTGATACGGGGAAGGCTGAATTTTTGGATCCGGAGGGGTCCGTCGATAAACTCGGGGCCATTCTCGGGAATCTGGGCGGGGCAATACGGGTGGAAGGACATACCGATAATATTCCCATATCTACTGAGAAATATCCGTCGAACTGGGAACTTTCGACTGCCCGGGCTGTCGCCGTCCTCAAGTTTCTCATTTCGGAATGCGGGATCGCGCCGGAACGGCTGTCCGCTGTAGGGTACGGCGATTCACGGCCCCGCGTGCCCAATAACAATGAGAGCAACCGTGAACTCAACAGGAGAGTGGAGATTATCGTATCAACAAATGGATGAGGTGACGTAATGGCTGAAGAGCGAGAAAATGACGGTATTGAAGCGGCCGAATCGAAGAAGAAGAGTAAGAAATCGTTTCTAAAATGGATTATCGTCGTAACGGTCCTTCTATTTGCCGGCGTCGCCGGCTTTGGAGGATGGAAATACTACCAGTCCTTTGTGGCAGGAGAGAAAAAGGCGAAGGAAGATCAAGTAGCGAGAATCGGAGATGTCTGGCCGATGGGCACGATGATCGTTAACCTCATGGATGGAAATGGCGAGCGGTATCTGAAGGCGGTGATACAGATTGAGACGTCCGGTCCGGAATGCATCTCCGAACTGAACATGCTGAAACCGAAGATCATCGACAATATCCTGGATCTGCTTTCGTCAAAGAAATACCGGGATATTGTCGGATTTGAAGGGAAGCAGCGGCTCAGGGAAGAGATCTCCATGAGAGTAAACAACTATATCAGCAAAGGAAGGATCAGATACGTCTATTTTACCGAATTCGTTATTCAGTAAAAGCAGACGGGTTTATTTAAATCGAAAACAACAGGGAGACGGCGTTCATGTCGCAGATACTTTCCCAGGATGAGGTTGACGCCCTTTTAAAAGGGCTGTCGGACGGTGATATTGAGACCGAGGAAGAAATAGCTGCCGGGCATCTTGATGTCCAGGAATACGATTTATCCAGCCCCCGGAAAATCGTGCGGGGGAAAATGCCCTCGCTCGACATCACGAACGAAAATTTTACCCGGATGTTTCGAAAAACATTGTCGTCCACATTACGGAGGGTCGTCGGCATCAACACGTTATCCATCAATTTTATTAAATACGAAGAGTTCCTCAGGACCCTCCCGCTTCCTTCGAGCCTGCACATCTTCAAAATGACTCCCCTGAAGGGGGAGATGCTCCTTATCGTGGAATCGAAATTGATCTTCACCCTTGTGGATTGCCTGTTTGGAGGGACCGGGAAGGAAGAGTTCAAGGTTGAAGGCAGAGATTTTACTCCCATCGAGAACAACCTTATCAAAAAAGTTGTTTTAAGCGCCCTTTCGGATCTTGAAGAAGCCTGGAAGAGCATGGTCAAGGTGAATACCGTTTATATACGGTCCGAAATGAATCCCCAGTTTGCCCAGATCGTGGCGCCGTCCGATGTCGTCGTCGTCATACGATTTGAAATAGAAATGGACTATTCATCGGGGCTGATAACGATCTGTATACCGTATGCGTCACTGGAACCGATAAGGGATAAACTTCAAGGGAGCTACAGCGCCGATAAGCTCGAAGCTGATGAGGAGTGGATTGCTCGCTTGAGGGAGGAAATTAAAAGATCCAACGTCGGTCTATGTGTCGAATTAGGGCGGACGGAATTGACGGGACGTGAAATTGTCAATCTGAAAAACGGCGATGTGGTGCTTCTCGATCAATATATCAGCGATTCTCTCCCCGTCTATCTGGGGCAGAATCTGAAATTCAAGGGGCGCCCCGGTGTGTGCAGGGGGAATCGAGCAATTCAGATAGCGGAAATTATCACGAGTGAAGAGGGAGAGTATGATGAGTAACAATGACATGAACGAAGCAGGAATAAAGCCTGATGAGGAAATCAGCTGGGATGACGTGCAGGAGGAACTCGCCGCTTCGGCATCGCCATCGGAGAAACCGGAGGTCAGGAGTGTTTCTTTTGAAGAAATGACCAAGACCGATGGAGGCAACGGTGGGCTCGATCTCGATTTTATCCTCGATATCCCGCTCACCCTGACGGCAGAGCTTGGAAAGACCCAGATGCTTATCGGCGACCTGCTTCGGCTGGGTCAGGGGTCGGTCGTCGAACTGGCGAAGCTGGCAGGAGAACCGATGGACGTCTTCGTGAATAACAGGCTCATCGCCCGGGGCGAGGTGGTTGTCGTCAATGACAAATTCGGGATTCGATTAACTGACGTCATATCTGCCGCCGAACGGGTGTCGAAGCTGAAATGATAAAGGGTCGTGTGGTGAGACAATGAATTCAGTCGAATTGCTTCCTGCCATGGTCAAGATATTTTCAGCTCTTGCCATCGTGATCGGCATCATGGTGATAAGTCTCTTCGTGGCGAAAAAGGTGCTGCGGAGGACGGACGGGCGTTGTGAGGGAACCGATGTTATCAAGATCCTGTCGACGCGGTATGTGGGGCCGAAGAGCAGCATCATGGTGGTAGATGTAGCAGGAAAAGTGCTGGTTGTTGGCCTCTCCCCTCAAAATCTTTCGCTTCTATCGAATATCGATGATCAACAGTCGATTGACCGGCTGCGGCCGAGTCATGGAATGGCGGGGAAGTCGTCGCCCTTTGCACAGCAGCTTGCCCTGTATAAAGGCCGCCTGCTTTCGGTGTGCCGCTTGGAAGGAAGGAACGGGAGAGAGAATGCCTGAACGTCCGTCCGGCAAGAGAAGAGGGATGATCCTTATGTGTGCCTGTTTCGTGATAGGGTTCCTGGCCCTGTCGACATCCGCCTGGGGTCAGCAGCTCTCCCTTCCGTCAATTACCATGTCACTGCCAGGCGGCGAGACACAGCCGGCCAGAGTCGCAACGGTCGTACAACTTCTTTTTCTACTGACCATTCTCTCGCTGGCGCCGGCGGTGCTTATCATGCTTACGTCGTTCACCCGGATCGTCGTGGTTCTTTCGCTTCTCAGGCAGGCGATGGGGACACAGCAGGTGCCGGGGAATCAGATCATCATCGGCCTTTCATTGTTTCTGACGTTTTTCATCATGACGCCGGTGTGGAACCAGGTCAACACCGGAGCGCTTCAGCCTTATATGAATGAGGAAATATCACAGGAGAAGGCCCTTGACATTACTGCCGGCGCGGTAAGAACGTTTATGCTGAAACAGACGAGAGAGAAGGATATTGCGCTCTTTACGAACATATCGAAACGTGAAAAACCCCGTACGCCGCAGGATATCGGGCTGGCCGTTCTGATTCCCGCGTTTGTTATCAGCGAGCTGAAAACAGCGTTTCAGATCGGCTTTATGATCTACATCCCATTTCTGATTCTTGATATGGTCGTTGCGAGCGTTCTGCTTTCCATGGGAATGATGATGCTGCCGCCCATCATGGTGAGCCTGCCGTTCAAACTCCTCCTTTTTGTTCTGGTCGATGGATGGTTTCTGGTGGTGGGTTCTCTCGTTCAGAGCTTTGGATAATGTAAAGGGAAGGTATGCAATGTCGATAGATCTTGTGATGGGGCTGGCAGATGAAGCTATCAAGGTGACACTTCTTCTTTCCGCACCAATGCTTATTGTCGGACTTGTGATCGGGCTCATCATAAGCATATTTCAAGCGGTGACTCAGATCCAGGAAATGACCCTCACCTTTGTCCCCAAGATTGTCGCTGTTATGATTGCCCTGTTGATTGCGCTTCCCTGGATGGTCAATCTCATCATTACGTATACACAGAATCTGTTCGCCTCGATTCCCTTGTATATCAAGTAGGAGAGAAGGATGCCCGGACGGGATGACCGTTGCCGTTTACATAATGACGGTTACCGTCAACATGCCGTTGAAAAAGTCATTGCATGAGGCCGTTGCTATGAATATACCCCAGATATCGCCTCAACAGATAGAACTGTTTATACTCATTCTGCTCCGCGTCAGTTCTATCATGATCATGATTCCCATCATCAGCAATAGACAGGTGCCGCTGAGAATCAAGGGTGGCCTGTCCATAATAGTGGCGTTTCTTGTTATGCCCTTCGTTCAGCCGGTTTCATTTCCCTTGGAGATGCCGGTCCTGATAGTAACCATGATCGGTGAGGTCGCTATCGGGATTATTATCGGCCTTGTAGGCCGGCTCCTTTTCGCCGGTGTCCAACTGGCGGGCCAACTGGTGGGTTTCCAGATGGGCTTTGCCATTGTGAACGTCGTCGATCCGTTGTCGAGCATGCAGGTATCGATCATTGCGCAATTTCAGTATCTCATTGCCATGCTTATTTTCCTCGCGGTGAATGGCCATCACATTTTTCTCTATGCAATCGCTGAAAGTTTTCATGCCGTGCCGCCTCTGGCCTTTCATTTTACCGGGCCGCTCATGGACAGCCTGGTGGGTTTTTCAACGAATATTTTCATCATCGCCGTCAAGATCGGCGCTCCCGTCATGGCCATGCTCTTGTTTACCAGTGTCAGCCTCGGGCTTGTTGCCAGGACGGTTCCGCAGATCAACGTGTTTATCGTCGGATTCCCCCTCAAGATCGCCGTAGGTCTTATCGGCATCGGCCTGACGCTGCCGATTTTTGCCGAGATTCTGGGATTCGCCTTCGTCCAGTTCGACGGACAGATAAAGGCACTCCTGGGTTTGATGTAACTATGGAATGGCTGAGCGAGAGGGAAGAGGGTGCCGCCGGCAAGTGTACGGCTATGGTAACGAAAACGGAACAACGCAAGTGAAGTAACGGTAGGCTGTCGTGAGGCGATAACGGCATGATGAAACCTCTCAGTTACAGAAGAGGAGCAGGTGTGGTG
>JAFGWZ010000281.1 GCA_016936905.1 Deltaproteobacteria bacterium
CCCTGACGAGATATTGATGCGGTATCGTCGCATAGCCCCGGGGGCAGCCTCGAATGGCAGTGAAACGGAATATGATACTCCTTGTCAGCGCGTGCCTCCTGGGAATCGAGTGCAGATATGACGGATTGAGTGCCCGCAGTGAGGAACTCTGTGCCCTCATCGATGAAACAATCTTCATTCCCGTTTGTCCCGAACAGCTGGGGGGGCTGTCCACTCCGCGGACACCGGCGGCAATAGCAAGCGGTGACGGCGGCGATGTCCTGGACGGCCGCGCCCATGTGCTGACGACAGATGGTGACAACGTCACCGACGAATTTCTCAGGGGGGCCGTAGAAGTTGCCCGGATCGCCGCAATGATGAACATAAATGCCGCGATCATGAAAGAAAATAGTCCCTCCTGCGGCGTTGACTCTATAAAACGAAACGAGGCCCTTGTAAACGGAATGGGAGTAACTTCGGCCCTTTTGACACGGCGGGGAATTCATGTTATCTCATCAGACAGCATCTTCAAAGAGTATGTTCGATACTATCGTCATAGGAAATGATGTAAGTTCCCTTATTGCAGCAGTAACGAGTTGTTTGAGCGGGAAACGAACGGCACTCATACAGGAAGGTCCGGTTGCCTCTGCTTATTTCGAAGCAGGTTATACCTTCAACATCGATCCGTTTCCCTGGACCGGATTCGGGCCCAATGAAGTCTTCCGGCGATTTCTTGCGGCGGTGGGCGGTGCTTATACCGAAGAGGGTCCCATGTAGCCCCTGGAGCCCTCTCTGCAGTTTGTGTTTCCCGACCACAGGATCGATATCACAAGCCGCATTGAACACATACTGGCGGAGTTCAGAAGGGAATTTGAAGGGGATACGGTAGCGATAGGGTTGCTCAGTGAAACGCTTGAAAAAAAACATGATCTCCTGTCGAAAGAACTGAGAGACCTGACCGGCCGCCACTCACGTTCCCTCCGTGACGGCACCCGCTTCCTGCTTCGTGCTCCCGCTCTCATCTGGCATCGGATGGCATTGTCCCGAAAGCTCAAGCCGCTTCAACATAACAGGTCGCTGCAGAGAATGATTGACGCCGCAACGCTTCTGTTTTCCAATCTCGACGTGTCTCACGCGACCCCGTTCGTTCGAGCCCATGCCCTCACGTTGTTCTTTACACGGCAGTTCTACTTCGCCGGAGGCAAACACAGGGTGATTGACAGACTGAAGGATATCTTTACCGAATCGGGTGGCAGCATCGTCGAAGGATGCACCATATTACGGCTCGAGATGAAGGATACGATCTCCGTCGACATCGCGGTGAACGATGAAAACCGAACCGTCGGCGGCCGCAGTATCATCGTCAGCGAAAAGTGGGAGAAAATGAAGAGTCTTCTTTTCGCTGATAGTCGTTTTAGACGGCTCGGGAGACGTTACGACGCCTTCGGTCCGGCACTGTATCCGTTTACCCTTCACATAGGTGTCAACGACAGTGGTATACCTGAAAAGATGGGCGGTCATGTCATTCTTATTTCGGAAGACGACGAGACGCTGACAAACGGGAACCTCCTCTTTATCGAATTGAGTCACCCTACCGACGCTTCCATGGCTCCGTCAGGAAGGCGGGCCGTATCCATATCAGCATTTCTCGATGAGTCACCGCTCAGGTCAAGCTCAGCCGCCCTTCAGGCAATCTCACGGGACATGTTGATGAGAATGGAGCGGACCTTCCCGTTTTTCAATGAAAATATCGATCATCTGAATATAGAGGGGTCGATTGACATATCGAGGCAGTACCAGGAAGTTATCTGCATGAGGTATTCGCCTCCCCGGCGGGGGGTTCTCGGAATATCGCCCTTCCCCTGTACGACGCCGGCAGCAAATGTTTTTCTTACGGGAGGTATGACACTTGCAGGCCTTGGATTTACCGGAGAAGTTCTTTCCGGTATCGAAGCGGCACAACACGTGATAGGAGCGTAAAACCATGAGCAATGAACTGTATGATTTCACAATAAGGTCCCTTGGCCCCTGTAAAATACCGTCTCCCCATATTCCCGGCTATTTCACCGACGACGGAAAGCGGATACTCTTCGATATAGATCTGCAGGTATTCGAAGAAATGCGGGAAAGGGCCGAAGAACCCCTCTCCGTGGAAGTGGCGGGGCCGAGAGAAAAGATTTACTTCGATCCGGCGAAGACGAAGGCCGCCATCGTAACCTGTGGAGGGCTCTGCCCCGGCTTGAATGACGTCATACGGGCGGTGGTCATGCAGCTCTTCTACCGCTATCACGTAAGAAATATTCTCGGCATTCGTTACGGCCTCCAGGGTTTTATCGCAAAGTACGGGCATGACGTCATCGAATTGACACCCGATGTTGTGAAGGACATCCATACGATCGGCGGCAGCATTCTTTCATCATCACGGGGCAGCCAGGATGTCGAAGAACTTGTCGATTCGATCTATCAGCTCAACATCAATATTCTCTTCTGCATCGGAGGTGACGGAACGATGAAGGCGGCGGAGCTGATAACCGAGGAAATCGCTAAACGGCAGCTGAATATCAGCATCATCGGCATACCGAAGACAATAGACAACGATCTGAATATCATCGACAAGACCTTCGGCTTTGACACGGCCATTTCCGAAGCGGTGAAAGTTATCGATTGTGCCCATGTCGAGGCCAAAGGAGCGCCGAATGGCATCGGGCTGGTAAAGATCATGGGGAGGCAGTCGGGACACATAGCGGTAAGCGCCGCCCTTGCGCAAAATGATGTCAATTTCGTGTTGATCCCTGAAGTCCCCTTTGATATGGACGGCGAGAAAGGGTTTCTCAAGATGCTTGAGAACCGTCTCAGAACGCGCCATCATGCCCTCATCCTGGTGGCTGAGGGCGCTGGACAGAGCCTGTTCGACCAGACGGGACCGGTCCTCCGGGATGCATCCGGAAACGTCAGGCTCAATGACATCGGAGTCCTGATGAAAGACCGGATCGAACATTATTTTGCCCGGACCGATACGGAGATCAACCTCAAATATATCGATCCCAGCTATACGATACGGAGCGTAGCGTCAAACGCGAGCGACAGCCTCTACTGTGCCGTGCTCGGGCAATGCGCCGTACATGCCGGCATGGCGGGGAAAACGGGAATGGTCGTGGGGTTGTACAGAAACGAATATGTCCACCTGCCGATCAGAGCGGTCACGACCCGTAAAAAAGTAGACCCCGACGGGAACCTGTGGATGCGTGTACTTGAGGCAACGGGGCAACCGCCGTCAATGAAGAATGAGGTATAATATCGCTTTCCGGTACGGATGGTCGTTTCTTCCCCTCTGTCATTCCAAGCCGCCGCAGGCACCTGAGGAATCTGAGATCCCCGCTTTGCTCGGGACACGGATTTATCATCCCGGTAAATCGGGATTCGAAATGACACATCGATCCAATTTTTCGCGACTTAATCGATAGCGGGGGTAAAGAGAAAATAAAGTAAAAAAATAACTTGCAAAAATAGCCGTTCTGGGGTAGGTAGCAAGTCACTTTTCCAAAGGAGTTTGATTATGGCCCGAGTCTGTGAGGTATGTGGCAAGAGACCGTCTGTAGGACACAAAGTGAGTCACGCGAATAACAAGACAAAGCGCGTCTGGTATCCGAATCTGCAGAAGCTCCGTGTTATTGACGAAAAGACGGGATCGGTGAAGAGAAAGAAGGTCTGTACGCGGTGCCTCCGCTCCGGTTTTGTGCGGAAAGCAGTGTGACCGACAATAAAGTATACGTGATAGTTGCGCAATGAGAGGGGAATGGGAATTCCCCTTTATTTTTTGACCGGGAACGGTGCATAAAGCGATTCTCGATAATCATGTCCTGTCGTTTATTTCCCGGGAGCAAACGTCATTTTCTTGAGATCAGCCATCCGTATCTGAAAAGTGCCGTACTGTGCCTTTCCGTAAGCCTTCTGATCTTTCTTGAGAACCAGTATCGTTTTATTTCCGTCCTTTAACGTGATGTGCCCTTCCAATACGCCATCGTGCATGAGAAACAGTATGCTCGCAATGTTCTCGAACGGTATGGCAAACGTTCCTTCCCCCTTTTTTCCTTCGATAAACGCCTTGCCCTGTATGGATGCGTTGGAGCATTCCGTCGTCACGTTGAGCTGATCAATGAAGACCGCATCGAATTTTTCGTCAGGAAGAGGAATCTTATCGGGAGAGTCATCCCCCAGTATACCCCCCATTCCCATGATAAAAGGAACAACGATGATCAATGCCACCGCCAGAAAGAATTTCTTCATTGTCAGTCCTTTCTCTCCATTGATTCACATTCTTCGAATTCGATCTCGTCCTTCAATGCTTCCAGAATGAGCCTGCCGTCTTCGGCAAAATCACCCATGATCGTTACTTCGACGACAGCTTTCTCCCCGTCAACCGTCGTAACCGATCCGATGCCGTCATACCCTTCGAGGAAGAACTTGAACAGCGCGATATCCGACCGATGTAACGCTATGTATTTTTTTACGAAATATACAGTCATGGCCCCGTTTTCTTGAGAATTTGAAATGTAGCATCCGCCCTTTAAAATATCAAGAGGTAATTCTCTTCTTGACATGACGCATTGCCTTGGTAATATGACGCTTAATCGAAGCCGCACAGAAGTGTAAATTACGTAAAGAAGAACTGATAATGCTTCCACGGACCATATGGAAACTGCCCGATAAGAATAATCACCCCCGCTCGAATCTGTCAGGTGAATACGGACTTAAGCCCATTGTATCGAGGATACTGATGAACCGCAGCATGTCCGACCCTGAGGAGGTGCACCGGTTTCTCCGCCCTTCACTGAAGGACCTCCACAACCCCTTTCTCATGAAGGACACAGAAAAAGGAGTTGACAGGCTTGTCACGGCGATCTCCAGGGGCGAACGAATTGCCGTTTACGGCGATTACGATGCGGACGGTATAACATCCATCGTTGTCATGGTGAAATTCCTCCGGGATATTCAGCAGCACGTGATATACTATATACCGGACCGCATTACCGAGGGGTACGGGCTGAACCGGGCCGCCATCGATGCGATCATCAATGACGGTGTGTCACTTATCATTACAGTCGATTGCGGCATTACCGACACCGAAGAAGTGGCGTACGCTGCGTCACGGGGCATCGATACGATTGTTCTTGACCATCATGAGGTCCCCGATATACTGCCCGACGCGGTGGCGGCCATCAACCCGAACCGCGCCGATTGCCAATTCCCCTTCAAACATCTAGCCGGCGTCGGGATTGTCTTTAATTTTCTCATAGCCCTCCGCGGAACCCTTCGCAACAGAGGCTTCTGGAAAGACCGCCCTTACCCCAACCTCAAAGAATACCTCGATCTCGTTGCGCTGGGAACAATCGGAGATATTTCACCTCTTGTGGACGAAAACAGGATCTTTGCGAAAATCGGACTGGAAATCATCAACGAGGGGCAGAGAGTGGGGATAAAGGCATTGAAAGAAAAAAGCGGTGTTGATTTTAACATTGTGGGAGCCCATGAAGCGTCATTCAAGCTCATACCAAGGATCAATGCCGCAGGGAGAGTGGGTTCGCCGAAAGATGCGGTGGAACTGCTGCTGACCGATGATGCCGGAGAGGCACAGCGCCTTGCGTCGGTCCTCGACGGATACAATCGTGATCGTCAGGACATCGAGCGGGCCATATTGAACGAAAGCCTCAGCCATATGAAGGAACGGTACGGTGATGGAGACATCAAATCGATCGTCCTCGCATCCCCCGCGTGGCATCCCGGAGTTATCGGCATCGTGGCGTCAAAACTGGTCGATCGGTATTACCGGCCGGTCATCCTTATAAGCCTCAAAGACGGCGTCGGCAAGGGATCGGGCAGGAGCATCTCGGAATTCAATCTTTACCAGGGATTGAAGGATAACTGTGACCCCTTTCTTATTTCCTACGGCGGTCACCGGTACGCAGCGGGAATATCGATAAGAGAAGAGAACATTGAAGCCTTTTCCCGCTCGCTTGATGACGCCGTGCTTACAGGTCTCGATCTTTCCACTCTTTCGCCGCACACCTGTGTAGATGCTTGCTGCAGGCTCAATGATATCGATCACGACCTCATTGCACAAATCGACATGCTTGCTCCCTTCGGCAATATGAACCCCGAACCGGTTCTGTGCGTCAGGAATATCAACGTCACCTCACTGACGAAGGTGGGCAGCAACCATCTGAGAATGGTTATGAATGATGATACAGCCCGTCACAACTCGATATGGTTCGGTATGGCCCACCTTTCCGAACGGCTCTCCAATTCGAATATCGACGCCTTGTTCACCCCGCAGATCAACAACTGGAACGGCATGAGCAATATACAGCTCAGGATGAAGGATGTGGCGCTGTCGCTTTCTTCTTCCTCATAGAGCGGTACTACCGCCACTCCCTATGATCGACGATAAGGCCGGGTGACGATTCGAGGACCGCCATGTCCTCCACCTCGACGGCATCGGGCCGGACGGAACAGATATCCCGGAAGCTCTTCACGAAACGGTCAATTTTCTCCGGCGAAATCTCATCGTGAGATGCCACAAGAACTTTCAGGTTGTCCCTGAAGTCCTCGCGTGTGATAACAATCTGAAATGAAAGGCCTTCAAACTGTTGCCGCAGCTTATTAAGCTGGCTCGGCGCTATAAAGAGGCCCCGTACTTTCACGGCATCCCCTACCCTGCCGGCGATCCCGTCGAGGCGGCGGGATGTTCTCCCGCAGGGGCAGGGTGCTTCCAGGAGCCGCGAGAGGTCTCCCGTAGCGAATCGGAAGAGGAAAAATATATCGTTCAGCCTGGTGACCACGACTTCGCCCCACTGTCCCGGCTCGACGTTCATGCCCGTTTCAGGATCGACAATTTCCACGATAACATCCTCGCAGAGGTGCCACCCGTTCTTTTCACGGCACTCATAGGCGATGTCTCCCACTTCGGTGGCCCCGTACATTTGATAGGTGTCGATGCCATACTCCTCTTCGAATTTTATCCGCAGGGACGGCTGAAGCGGTTCAGCCACAAAACATGCCTTGCGAAGCTCTGTGTCGGCCTTGACGTCGATTCCCTGTTCCTCAGCTTTAGCGATGATCGCCATGAGGAAGCTCGGTGTTCCCGTATACGCCGTCACCTTCAGATCCCTGATAAGCTGGACCTGCATCTCCGTGCTCGATGTCCCCGACGGGACCACCGTAGCGCCCGCCGACCGGAGACCTTCATGAAAGGTCAGTCCCGCCGCGACCATGTGATATGAGAAGGTGTTGAGAACGATATCCCCTTCCCCGAAACCCGCGGCGCGATACCCCCGATGCCACAGGGTTCCTTCCGACAGGTGGGGTTCGTAAACCGGGCCGGGCGACGTGAAGATTCTGTCGGTTATGAGACCGGGGGCGGTCATGCCGCCGTAGGGCGGATTGCCCGACTCGAGGGACACCAGCCATTCCCGTGAAATAACCGGGAGTTTTTCAAGATCTTTCACTGACTTTATGTCATCCGCCGTCAGGTCGTAATCATCGAATGCCGCTTTGACGTACGGAGACACGGCGCAGCCCCTGCGGCACATCTCTGCCAGCCGCTTGTCATGGCGGTTCGATCGTTCCTGAAGAGATAGAGTTTCCTGCTCGTCAAAATATGTTCCCATGTCCCTTTCCTTTCATTCATACGTCCGTCGCGGACGTTAAAGCCACCGTTTGCGCCGTTTATACGATTTTACGTTTCTGTATGATTTTGTCGTGCCCGACGCGGCCATACCGAGGTAGAATTCCCGCACGTCCGGATTTTCCCGTAGCTCTTCCGCCTTTCCCTCCATGACGATCTTGCCGTTCTCCATGACATATCCGTAGTGGGCAATCTGCAGGGCCATGGCGGCGTTCTGTTCAACGAGAATAATGGTTGTTCCCTGCTCCTCGTTGATGCGCCTGATAATTCGGAATATTTCCTTTACCACGAGAGGGGCAAGCCCCAGTGACGGCTCGTCGAGGAGCAGCAATTTCGGATGAGCAAGGAGCGCCCGTCCGATAACGAGCATCTGAAGTTCCCCGCCGCTGCAATAACCGGCAAGACTCTTCCTTCTCTTTATCAACGGGGGGAAATACTCGTATATCATGTCCATGTCCCGTTTATAAGGCTTTCCCCATCGAGTTGCCGTGCCGACACGGAGATTTTCTTCGATAGTCAGGTATTTGAAGGGCTGCCGCCCCTCAAGCACCTGGATGATACCCATACGGGTAATATCTTCCGGTGCGGAGTTCTGGACGGTTTTGCTGTCGAACATGATTGTTCCGTCGGTAACCCTTCCATTTTCCGGTTTGAGAAGCCCCGAGATCGCCTTGAGGGTCGTCGTTTTCCCGGCGCCGTTGCTCCCGAGGAGGGAAACGATGGTGCCCCGTTCAACGGTGAGCGATACCCCTTTGAGAACCTGGATCACATCGGAGTACACGACGCTGATGTTGTTAATCTGCAGCAAGGGTATGGTGTTCATGATTCATCCTCTTTATTAATATGAAAACGGCCACAGCCTGAAACTCGACCGGACGATCCGCCACACTTCCGCAAGCCCTCTCGGTTCGAAGAGGATGAAGAGAACAATTGCCGCTCCGAAGACCAGTTCCCTCAGCGGGGCCATGTTCAACTGCATCCCCTCGAGCATCCCGGAATTCATGAGAAAGTCGGTGAGCCACCGCAACACCTCGTTCAGGACGGTTATAAAGGTGGCGCCGAAAATCGACCCGGCGATCGACCCCATGCCTCCGATGATAATCATGGCAAGGTATTCAACGGACAGCCCGAGGTTGAACGGCTCCGTCGAGATGCTGATCATGTAGTAAGCGAGCAGCGCTCCGGCAAATCCAGCGTAGAAAGAGCTGACGGCAAAGGCGAGGAGTTTATACCGGAATATGGGGATTCCCATCCCCTCGGCGGCGCGGTCATTGTCCCGGATCGCGATAAACGCCCTGCCGTACCGGGTTCTCATGATATTCGCCGCGGCCAGGGTCATAATAATGAGAGCGGTGAATATGACAAAGAAGAAACTCCGGTCGCCCTCGATAACGATGCCGAACAACGACGCCGACGGCAGGACGATTCCCATGGTTCCCCTGGTAAGCCCCTCCCAGTGAACAAGGATATACTCGATGATGAACTGGCCGGCCAGCGTCGCGATCGTGAGATAGAGTCCCTTGAGGCGCAACGAGGGGACCCCGAACACCATACCGACAAGGGCCGTTACCAGGCCGGCGGCGGGCACGGCGATCCAGAACGGAAGCGACAGGGTTGTAGCCATGATTGCTCCTGCGTAAGCGCCCACGCCGACAAACGCCCCGTGGCCGAGCGATATCTGGCCGGTAAACCCGACGAGGATATTCAGTCCAATGGCGGCGATGGAGGTGATCCCGATGATATTGACGACATACAGGGCATAGGGCCCTGTTATGAACGGGACAACGGCAAAGAGAACGATCAATCCGATGAGAACGGCGGCACGTCCGAAATCGGTCTCAAAGAGGGTGATCTCTTTTTCATATGTTTCGCTGTAATTGCCGCATGGATGAAACTGAAGTTTTCTCATACCCTGTTACCACTCTCTCTTTGCATCAACAGTCTAAACCCGTTCAATTTCCACCAGCCCGAACAACCCGTACGGCTTCACCATGAGGATAAACACCAGGGCGATATAGGGGATGACGTCCCGCAGGGACGGGGAAAGGTAGCCCCCGGTGAACGTTTCGAGAAGCCCGATGATAAGCCCTCCCAGGATGGCCCCGCCGATGCTGTCGAGGCCACCAAGTATGACAACGGGGAACACCTTGAGCCCCACCGACGAGAGGTCGTGGACATTAATCCCATTAATGATCCCCAGGACGATTCCGCTCATTCCCGCCACCAGCGCGGCGATTGCCCAGGACAGTGCAAATACCCGCCTCACGTTGACTCCCAGCGACAGGGATGCCGTCTGGTTGTCCGCCACCGAACGCATATAGATCCCCTGTGATGAATATTTGAAAAACAGGCCGAAAAGTGTGAGAAAAAAGAGCCCGATGATAATCGCCACGACGTAGACCGGTGGTATGTTGATGTTCCCCCATTGAAGAGAAATAGTTGACGGGAGAAAATCCGGATAGATATAGAGGTTCCCCCCCCAGACGAGGAGCATCAACCCTTTGAATATGGAAGCAAGCCCCACGGTGAGCATGATGACATAGATAAGCGGTTCGCCGATCAACGGTCGGAGAAACAGCCGCTCCACAATGAATCCCAGGAGGAAGCTGCCCGCCAGTGTTACCAGGAAGGCGACAAACACGGGGATCTTTGCCCATGTAACCAGTGTGAGGAATATGAACGCTCCCGCGGCGAGCAGTTCTCCATGGGCAAAATTCAAGACACTTGATGACTTGAAGATCATGACGAATCCCATGGCTGCAAGGCCGTAAAGGAACCCGATGCTTATTCCATTAACTAACAGTTGTACAAAAAATTCCATTGGCCCTCCTGAGAATCATATTGCCGCGATGCCGCCGGCTCTTTCCGGCTGATTATTTCCCGGCTCTTTCCGGAACGGCTTCGCGCCCTTCCCTCAACTCCAGCACCCTCACCGTCGTCTCGAGCGTGTTGGTCTGGCCGTCCCTGTAACGGACCTTACTGGTGACCGATACGTCGCTCATTCCTGAATACATGGCCTCGATCAGCT
The DNA here is from genome assembly GCA_016936905.1 of Deltaproteobacteria bacterium. GTDB lineage: Bacteria > Desulfobacterota > Syntrophia > Syntrophales > UBA6807 > DSDU01. The sequence goes on from JAFGWZ010000281.1 coordinate 10,692, forward strand.
TGAGATAAAGGCTGTATACAAAGCGGCGCCGGACTTTCCCCGTCCTTGTCAGCTCTTCATCATCGGCGTCGAGCAATTTATAGAGCAGAATCATCTTTCTGATTTTCATGTAATCGGGCAACCGTTCGTTGACCGAATCCACTTCTGTCATGACAAGGTCTTCAACCTGCCGCTGCTGCGAGAGATCTGTATAGGTGGTGTAGGGGATCATTCGGTCTTCTGCCCAGTTTCCCACGTTGCCCATATCGATGTTGACCAGTGCCGTGATGTACGGTCGCCCCTCACCGAAGGTTACCGCTTCCTTTATGTAGGGGCTGAACTTGAGGCGTGTTTCTATGAAATCGGGGGAAAAGGCATGTCCTTCCTTATTGCGAATGATCTCTTCTTTCCTGCCGATGATGACGAGATGGCCGTCGTCGTCGAGATACCCAGCGTCGCCCGTCCTGAGCCAGCCGTTGGAGAAAGCCCCATCGGTTGCCTGATAATCCTGATAATACCCCATGAAGTTCGACGGGCTCGATACGAGGACCTCCTGATCATCTGAGATCTTTACCTCGGTCCCGGGAAGCGGTTTTCCAACCGTTTCCGCTTTCACCTCGTGATCCGGCTGGACCTGAAAAATGCCGCCAGCCTCGGTAAGCCCGTAGCACTGTTTCAGGTTGAGGCCGAACGACCTGAAGAACCGGATCACCTCCGGACTGATGGGGTGCCCCCCGGTGAATGCCGTAGCGATCCTCGAGCACCCTACCCGGTCGAGCAGAGGTTTGAACATGACGACCGAAGCCCAACGTCGGAGTACCCTGAGAGAAAGCGGGATCGGTTTCCCGGTCGATTCAAGGTCGACCCATCGTTCCCCTATTTTCTCGCAGATACTGAAGAGTTTTCGCTTGATAATCCCGGCATCGCTCATCTTCACCCGGATGGTCGACGCGAGATCTTCCCAGAATCTCGACGATGTAATGATAACCGCCGGGCCGATATCCCTGAAATCCTCGGTGATCGTCTCGGTCATTTCAGGAAAATTCATCGTTGATCCACTGACGAGCGATACGCCGGCACCCCACATCTGGTCGACGATCCACGCAGGGGGTGACAGTGATATCCAGTCAGCAGCCATTTCCTGCGGAAGGACGGCTCGCCATTTTTCCGCCATGGCGGTTATATTTCGATGAGAAAGCATGGCCAGCTTGGCCATCCCGGTGGTACCGGATGTCATGATCATCACGGCGATATCGTCCGGCCTTCCCCTGGATAGTTCCCGGTCGAACAGGCCGGGCTGCGCCCCGTCCATCTCATCTCCCCGGCCAAGGAGATCGCGAAAACTGACGAGCCACGGATCGTTCTGATACGATCTCATCCCCGTCTGATCGATGTAGATGACCTGTTTCACCGAAGGAAGTTTGTTCTTCACTTCAAGGAGCTTGTCCACCTGCTCCTGGTCTTGGGCGATGACGAAGGACGCCCGAATCCTATTCAGTGTGTGAGCCAGTTCATCGGCAACGGCGGAGGTAAAGAGATTCAGCGTCACGGCGCCCACGGCCTGCCCTCCAATCTCACTGAAGAGCCATTCTGGATTATTATCCGTTATAATTCCCAGGTATTCTCCACGCCTCATGCCGAGGCTTATCAATCCGAGCCCAGCCTTCCTGACGTAGTCGAGGTAGTCCTTCCAGTTGTAGGTCTTCCATATTCCGTATGCCTTTTCACGAAGGGCAATACCTTTCGTGCCAATGCGGGCCGCCTGCAGTGCCAGGATCTGGGGCACGGTATACCGGTGATATTCAATCTCTCTGTCCATCTCTTCCCCGTATCTCATCGACATCCATCCGGAATTTCTTCCCGCTCATATCCCTCTATCATATGAAGTCCCGCCTACAGAGGTGTGTCATCTCCCAGATAGGCCTTGGTAACATCCGGGTTGTTCTGTATCTCTTCCGGTGCTCCTTCCGCCAGCTTTTCTCCGAAGTTAAGCACCATGATCTTCGATGATATCGCCATGACGATCGACATATCGTGTTCCACCAGCACCATGGTCTGTCCCCACCCTTCATTCAGCTCGATGAGAAAACGGACCATGTCCTCCTTTTCTTCCAGGGTCATTCCGGCGAAAGGCTCGTCGAGGATCAGGATCTTTGGTTCCAGCGCAAGGGCGCGGCCGAGCTCCACCCGCTTCCTGAGGCCGTAGGGCAGTGACCCGACGAGCTGATGGCGAATCGGCTGTATCTCAAGAAAATCGATCAATTCTTCCAGGATGCGGCGATGCCGGACCTCTTCATCTCTCACTGACGGGGAAAACAGAGACGCCAGGCCGAAACCGTAACGGCAGTGAATATGCCTGGCCAGGAGCATATTCGAAAGGACGGTCATCCCGGGAAACAGTTCGATATTTTGAAATGTCCTCCCGATACCGCGCTTGATAAGATGATGGGTCGGCACATGGGTTATATCCTCGCCGTTAAAGTAGATTGCCCCTTTCTGCGGCCGGTAGTAGCCGGTAATGCAGTTAAGGAGACTCGTCTTGCCGGCTCCGTTGGGCCCGATAAGGGCAAACAGATCACCGGTTCCTACGGACATGGTAATGTTGCTGAGCGCCATGACACCTCCGAAATTCAGAGACAGGTCGACCACTTCAAGATCCGCCCTCTTATTTTCCTGGTGTTCTCTGTCGAAAATGCCGGGCCGTCCCCGATATGCTTTCATGAATCACCGCTTCACTTTTTGATTAATGTGATCTGTCCGGTCCCGGGAACGAAGAAGTTCGTCAGAGGAACAAATTGACCGTCTTCACGGACCTGGACGATCCGTGACGTGAAGGAACCCTCATGATCGTTCTTTGAATAGGTTATGGCGGGAAACAGTCCCCCGAACGGCTCATGTGAAAAAGATTCCATCGCGGCATTGATGGTTTCTCTCGTCACGTTGCCGAATTTCTCCTGTGCCCGCTGGAAGGCCCGTTCCATGATCATGGCGACGACAACACCCTCCCAGTATGAGGCGTCGAAGGCATCCACTGTCTTATACCGGGTCCATAGATCTTTCAACAGGGCGATTCCTTCCGACTGATCCGACGGGACGCCACCGGAGAACTGAATGACGAGGCGATCGCCGATCAACCCCTTTCCCATCTTGAAGAAATCAGGGTCGGTGGATGTCCATGTACCGAAGAACGGCATATTGTAATTGATGCGGTCAGCGCACTTGAACGTGGTGATAACCGCCGCAGGGAGCATCTGCATGAAGACATATTCGGCACCGCTTTTTTTCAGCCGAAGCAGTTCCGTTGTAAGGTCAACCGTTTTCGCCGGAAACTCTTCAACGGCAACGATGTTGATGTTATGTTTTTCCGCGTACTCCCTGCTTGGCTTGTGGATTGAACGGCCGTAGGCATTGTTATACGTCAGAAGCCCGACCTTGGGCGGTTCCTTCCCGCGGTGGATGGTGCGGATATATTCGAGGATCGCATAGCAGTCCAGCCGGTAACTGCCGAAGGGAAGATAGAAATAGTCGATCGGCGGTTCGAGTATCTCCCAGCTCGTCGAGTAGTTGATCGTGGGAATCTGATACCGCTGCACTATCGGTTTTGCCGCAAGTCCTTCTCCGGCACTCCAGGTGGCGATCATGTGGACCCGTTCGCTCACCGCAAATTTTCTCACCGCAGCGATCGCCTCGGGAACCTTGTATCCCGTATCGACGAGAATAAGCTCTATTTTATTGCCCGAGACCCCCCCCTTGACATCATTAACATAGTTGAAATAGTCCTGCGTTCCCTTGGCGTGGTACTGGCCGAATGTCGACGCCGGACCGGTCAGATTGATTGCCGCGCCGACTTTTATGGTCCCTGCAGCCGATGGTCCCACGGGTGTCATGACCACGGCAAGGATCATGGCCGCGATCGCGGCGATTACACGAAGCGTTGCTTTACACATTTTCATTCCCTCCCCATGATGTAAAAAAGGGCAGTGGATTCTTCCACGGCCCTTCACAATAAAAAAACCGTGGGCGGATCATCCGGTCCACCCACGGCTCGCTTACGTTATCAGGTCACGAGCGCGACAGGCAGACCTCCCCAAAAAAGCTAAAGAAAGCGAAAAAACCGCCCGCGCTGCCAAACCTGTTATTCATCGTGTCCAGCTCCATGTACATTATGACTTTCTACATAAACAACAGAAAGATAAATGTCAACGAAAAAGTTACAGACATCTACTTTATGTGCTTGAGGAATTTCGAGTCGGGCCTTATCACCAGAGTCGAATCGGTCTTGAGGGTCTTCTTATACGCCTCGAGGCTCCTGACAAATTCGAAGAATTCGAGGTCCTTCCCGTATGCCTCGGCGTATATCTTTATCGCCTTGGCGTCGCCTTCTCCCTTGATCTGTTCCGCCTCTTTCTGAGCCGTGGCGAGAATGATCGACCGCTCCATATCGGCCTTCGCCGTTATCTTCTGCGATTCTTCTGTGCCTTCCGAACGGTACTGCTTCGCCTGCCGCTCCCGCTCCGCCTTCATCCTTCCGAAGACATGCTTTTCATTCTGCTCCGGGAGATCGGCCCGCTTGATCCGGACGTCGATAACGTCGATCCCGTATTCCTTCGCCCGATCACTCGACTTCTTCGTCACGATCGCCATGATTTCGTTCCGGGTTGTCGACACGATATCGCTCAGGTCGTGCTGTCCCAATTCAACCCGCAACTGGGCGTACACGATGTCATCGAGCCGTGACTGGGCTCCCACTTCATTCCTGACGGTCTTGAAAAAGGTCAGGGGATTGATGATCCTCCACTTGGTGTAATTGTCGACGACGAGGTTCTTCTTGTCTTTCGTAAGAATCTCCGTCGGAGCTGCGTCGTATAATAATATCCGATTTTCAAAATACTCGACCTGCTGAATGAAGGGGCGCTTGAAATGCAGTCCCGGAGCCTGTACCCCTTCAATGGGCTTCCCGAGTTCTATGACGATCGATTGCTGAGTCTGATCCACGGTGAACAGTGACTGCGATGCCAGCACCGCCGCAACGAACACGATGATCAGGCCGATGAATCCTTTGTTTTTCATTCTTTCCTCCCCGGTATCAAAAAAGGACAGTGTCCCCGTTATTTCACAACCTCGCTCGTCTTTCTGTCCAGCGGCAGATAGGGCAGCACATTGCGGCTTATTTTATCATCAATTATTATCTTGTTTACCCCGGGCAATATTTCCTCCATTGTTTCAATATAGAGCCGCGTCCTGGTAACGTCTTTCGCTGCACGGTACTCGGAAAGCATCTGGAGAAAACGGCTCGTGTCGCCCTGTGCCGCGATGATTTTCGATTCGCGGTACGCGATGGCATCATTGACAATCTGAGCGGCCTGTCCCCTCGCCTTGGGCAGGATTTCATTCCGGTAGCCGTGGGCTTCGTTTATCATTTTCGCCCTGTCTTCCTTGGCGCTGGCAACGTCCTTGAATGCCGCCATGACCTGATCCGGGGGATGAGCGTCCTGAAGCTGAACGGCGACGATATGGATTCCCGCTTCATAGCTGTCCAGAATATCCTGAAGGGTGGTCTTCGTGTTCTGCTGTATCTGGAACTTGCCGACTGTCAGGATATCGTCGATATCGTTCTTGCCTACCGTCTCGCGCATTGCCGCCTCGGCGGCATCCTTGACGGTTTTCGCCTGGTCCACCACGTTGAAGAGATATTTTACCGCGTCCTTGATCTTGTACTGTACAATGAACGTGAGATTGACGATGTTCTCCGCTTTCGTCAGCATGAGGCTCTCCCCGGGTACCGCCTGGTTCCTTCCCACCTGCCGGTCACCGATCGTCCTGAAGCCGACTTCAATCCTCCTTACCTGTGTCACCTTCGGTTTGAGAACCGTTTCGATCGGCATGGGAATGTGATAGTGGATCCCCGACATGGTGGTGCGGACCGCTTCGCCGAACCGCTTGACCACTCCCAGTTCGTCCGGTTTTACTATATAGACCCCCGACGCGAGCCAGAGGATCAGGGCGATTCCGATCAGAACGGGGACTCCCCCATGCTTACCGAGCCCTGGAAGGGCCTTTAGGGGGAACACCTTTTTCAGTTGCTCCATCATCTGCTTTAGATCCGGGGGCTGTTTCCGGCCCCACGGATTGCCCTGATCATCATGCCACGCCATTGAAATACCTCCTGAATTAAGGAACATATCACTAAAATAAAAATGAACCGTAACATGCAATTGAGGTGCTGTCAATCGATAAAGGAACGATCATACAGAGGTGAGAAGGAAGAAACCCTTTACCTTTACTCATCTCCGGCATGTATGGTATAGAATAACCTCTATTGAACACAGCAAGGGGGTGGGGATGAACCCGGAAGTATTCAGGGAATATGATATCCGAGGCATTGTCGATAAGGACCTGACGGAAGATTTCATCTATGACCTGGGGAGGGCCATTGGAACATACGGTCACGACAAGGGAGTAGCGACGATGTCGCTTGGAAGGGACTGCCGCCTGTCCTCCGAGCGATATCTCGATACGTTATCACGGGGATTGACGGCCGCGGGAATTGATGTGATCGACATCGGCCTGTGCGCCACGCCGATGCTCTATTTTTCCATCAGGCGCTACGGGACGGATGGCGGAGTCATGATCACGGGAAGTCACAACCCCCCTGATTTCAACGGATTCAAGGTCTGTATCGGGCCTGACACGATATACGGCGAGGAAATCCAGAACCTGCGAACCATAATGGAAACGGGATCATACAGGCGGGGAAACGGAACGAGAGAGCGGCGGCAGATTACGAAAGAATACCAGGACTTTATTTTTCAAAACGTCGATATCAGCAGGAGGTTTTCCATTGCCGTCGATGGAGGAAACGGTGTCGGCGGGTATTTCGCCGTTCCGCTGCTGGAACGGCTGGGATGCACGGTTGTTCCCCTGTACTGTGAACCGGACGGCCGCTTTCCGAACCACCACCCCGATCCGACGGTTGAAGACAATCTTACCGAACTTATCGATATCGTGAAGGAACAACGATTGGATGTGGGTATTTCATTTGACGGAGACGCCGACCGTATCGGCGTCGTTACCGACACGGGCACCATTCTCTGGGGAGATGAACTGCTGGTCGTCTTCTCCCGTGCAATATTGAAGGAAAACCCCGGATCAACGATCATCGGCGAAGTTAAATGCTCGCAGAAACTCTATGATGACATCGCCCGGCACGGCGGCAGGCCCATCATGTGGAAGGCGGGACACTCGCTGATAAAAGGGAAGATGAGAGAAGAGAAAGCCGTCCTTGCCGGCGAAATGAGCGGCCATCTTTTTTTCGCCGATAAGTACTTCGGTTATGACGATGCGATTTACGGGGCAGTCCGCCTCCTGGAAGTGCTGTCGAAAAACGGCGGGAAACTGAGCGATCTCGTGGTGGACCTTCCAAAGTCGTTCGCCACGCCTGAGATACGGGTTGATTGCCCCGATATGATTAAATTCGCCGTTGTCGACCGGGTGAAAGAACATCTCTCAAAGGACTATGAGATAATCGACATCGACGGCGCCCGGGTCAACTTCGGCAACGGATGGGGCCTCGTCCGCGCTTCCAATACACAGCCCGTGCTTGTCCTTCGCTTCGAATCGTGGACGCAGGAAGGGCTTTCGGCGATTAAGGAGAGGATGGAAACAATTGTATCCGCATTGATTCGGCAGGTTATGGAAAAAACCGCCCGATAAACGGGCGTAACGATATGAGAAAGGAGATCGAACATGCTGACGTTTTCTCAACAGCACACGAAACTTACCACGTTTCATCTTTTAGGTAGGGAAACGGAGGAACTCAGTCCACGGCTCCGGCTCAGCTCACGACGAAAGAAAACGGTCCTCGTTGTCCCCGCCCTGGCAACGGAATTTACCGACCCTGAGAACAGGCCGGTTTTTACGAACATTCTCAAGCATCTTGGACGGATAACCTATCTGTCCAAGATAATATTCGGCCTCGACCGGGCCACCGATGACGAGGCCCTCGAACTTGTCCGCCTGCTCAAACGGCACAAGATCAATAATTATGTTATCCAGCACAACGATGGAGAAGGTTTCAAGCATCTTTATCAGGTATTGACAGATGCGGGTTTCGGGCTTGAACAGCCGGGAAAGGGAAAAAACATGTTCATGTCCTTCGGCGTTGCCCAGGCCCTGGGGGCACAATGTATCGGTGTCGCCGATGCGGACATCAAGACCTTCCATCGCCGGCAGCTCGACCGCCTGTTTTACCCCGTCCTTGCCCTCGATTATGAATTTTCCAAGGCGTCATACTCACGGATCGGCGACAGCCGCATGTACGGACGGGTGAAACGCCTCTTGATGGACCCCCTTCTCCTGGCCTTGAAACGGAAATTCACCGATTCCGGCGAAGACAAATACCTGAGGATCATTGATTATCTCCTGGCCTTCAATTACCAGCTCTCCGGCGAGGTTGTGTTCGATACCAACCTCTTGAAGCGAATGCACTTCGCCACCAACTGGGGAGTGGAAATCTTCACCCTCATCGAAGTGTACCGGAAGGCAGTCAATGTCGCCCAGGTCCAGTTCGACACGCGGCCGTTCGATCACAAGCACCAGCAGGTCTCGTTCGAGGACCGGGAAAAGGGACTCTTCAAGATGGCCATCGACATCGTGACAACAATACTCTCCGCCCTGGTCGTTGAAGAAGGACTTGAAATTTCGGATTACTTCATACAGGACATGACCTTGACTTACCTCGACGTGGCGGACGAACTCATAAAAAAATACGCCGATAATTCATCCTTTTCCACGCTTAATTACGACAGGAATGCTGAGGAAGCCATGGTGCGGGGCATTTTTAAAGACGCCATTCTTATGGCGGGGGATTACCTCACCTCCCCGTACCGGCTGACGGAACGGTTTTTACGGCTGCTTTCGAGCGACGACAGGTTCGATAAATACCTGACACAGGGACTCGCCAAAGACCTGCTCTCCTATGAAAAAGAAAACCAGAGCCAGTTGTTTGAAATCCCTCAGACCGTTTCGTGGGAACGGATACTCATGAAACTTCCTCGGATCTTCTATGACATCAGCGATGTCATAGAAAAGGAGCGGTCGTTTTACGCGAAGGCCTGAGAGGCTGTTGAAAAACAACCGTCTGCTGCGTTTCCCTCAGCCTTTGTCGCTGCGACGTACTATAAGTACGCCTCGCTCCCCAGGCTTATGGGAGCCTTGCATCCGGGCATTTTTGAACAGCCTCATGTCAGGGTTTTACATTTGCGTACTTTTACCCGATGAGCATGATCCGCAGATCCATGACATTCGTCATCGTCGGGCCGGTCTTGATGAGGCCTCCTGCAGCCTCGAAGAAGTGATACGAATCGTTATTC
>JAFGWZ010000282.1 GCA_016936905.1 Deltaproteobacteria bacterium
AGGCCTTCAGTCAGGGTACCGGCAGGATAATCGGTGAAGTATGCCTGGGCGGCGGTGTAAGCACTCTTTATGTCCGACTGTGCCGCGGCATCATACGCCTTCTGCTTATGCCAGGTAAGCTGCGGTATCGCTATGGCGGCCAATATTCCGAGGATTGCGATGACAATCATCAGTTCAATCAATGTGAACCCCCGTTGTCTGTGTTTCCCATCCTTTTTTTTCATTTTCCTCACCAACGATGACGACGTCACATTTTCCTTTTTTACGTCCACGGCTCATTCAACACCGGGGGTTACTTCGTTCGTAATTACTTTTGCAACAATTATGCCGAGGATAAGAAATTCTCCCTGAAAGAGCTTACACACTGTCAACACTGTAAAATTGACTGAAGGATATTCATCCGCGACGGCGATGTATCGTTCATGATGATCCTCATATTCACTAAAAAACAGTCATTTTAGCGGATATCCAGTTTTTCCAGGCGGTATAAAAGAGAGTCGTAACTGACCTTGAGGTATTTAGACGCCTTGGTCTTCGAATTCTTCGTTTTCTCAAGGGCTTTTTCGATAATCCGCCTTTCGAACTTCTTCAGTTCCTCGTTCAGATCGATGCCGCTTTCATCAAGTTCTATATCGCTGTCTGAGCTCACATCGATATCCCTGTCCGATATGAAGAGATTTTCAGGCAGGATAATATTCCCCGTCTCCAGCGTCACGCTTCTCTCTATTATGTTCTCAAGTTCTCTCACGTTTCCGGGAAAGGGATAGTTCATCAGAAGTTCCAGTGCATAGGGCGATATCTTCTTTACTCCCTCCCCTCCGGGCAGCGCAAATTTCTCGATAAAATGATTCACTAAAAGCGGGATATCCTGTATTCGTTCACGAAGCGGCGGCAGTCGAAGAGGAATGACGTTCAAACGATAATACAGGTCTTCCCTGAACTCCCCCTTTTTTACTTTTTCTTCAAGATTCTGATTCGTCGCCGAAATGATCCTCACATCCACCTTTATGTCATCGCTTCCACCGACCCGTCTGAACGTTTTTTCCTGCACCACACGCAGCAGTTTAACCTGAAGGAAGGGGGACAATTCTCCGATCTCATCGAGAAAGATCGTCCCGCTGTTTGCTATCTCGAATAATCCCGGTTTATCGGCATAGGCGCCGGTGAACGATCCCTTCATATATCCGAAAAACTCACTTTCCAGAAGATTCTCAGGCACGCCGCCGCAGTTGATCACCACGAACTGCTTGTCCCTTCGAGTGCTGTTATTATGGATCGCCCGGGCTACAAGCTCCTTTCCCGTACCGCTTTCACCGAGAATCAAGACGTTCGTTGATGAACCCGATACTTTCATAATCAGTGAATAGACATGAAGCATTTCCCTGCTTTTTCCTATCATGTGCTCGAACGAATCGGCATCTTCCAGTCCCCTGATAAACCGTGCATCTTCTTCCTTGATTCCCCTTTTACTCAAGGCGGCTTTAATGGTCGCCTTCAGTTCATCGACGGTAAAGTTCTTCTCCAGGTAATCATAGGCACCCTCTTTCATCGCTTCAACGGCGGTTTCTCCTGAGGCGTACCCGGTGATAAGAATAACCAGGGTTTCCGGTGAAATTTCTTTCATCGCCCGCAATACGTCAATCCCGTCGATCTTCGGCATTTTCAGGTCGGTGATTACCAGATCAAACTTCTTTTTTTTACACAAACTGATAGCTTCTTTTCCCCCCGGGGCGGTTTTCACCGAATATCCTTCTCTTGTGAGAAGAATTTCAAGAAAATCCCTTATCCCCTGATCATCATCAACAACAAGAATTCGTGCCATTATCAGCCTCTGCCTTATTTTATAGGAAGAAGAATGGTGCACCTCGTACCGTGCCCGATGTCACTCTCAATGGAAAACTTTCCATTATGGCTCTCGATGACGCGATTGACGATGGCGAGCCCCAGTCCCGTCCCTTTTTCCTTCGTAGTATAAAACGGTTCTATGATCTTCTCCAGAAGTTCCTTCTGTACCCCCAAACCTGTATCGGCTACCATAATCTTCAGATATTCCTGGTTTCCGTTTGCGGCGGCATAATCGGCCCCCACGGTAAGCCTCCCTCCATCGGGCATGGACTGGCAGGCATTCTCGATAATATTCCTGAGGGCCTGCCTTATTTCCGTCTTGTTTCCGCAGATCCGGGAATCGTCACACCACACCTGTTCAATAGTGATATCGTCATTCCAGTCGGGACCCATGCGGACGGCATCAATGATATCACCGACAATTTCCCGGATGTCGATCACATCACGGGCATTCGGATTGGAGCGGGCGAGAAGCAGAAAATCTCTCACCAGACTCTCAAGCTGATCTTTTCCTCTGAGGATGATATCCATCAGTTTTTTATCGGTGCCGTCGAGGGCAAGATCCCGCTGGAGAATCTGGACGGAACCTCCGATGGATGCCAACGGGTTTCTCAACTCGTGGGCCAGAACGGCGGACATCTCCCCGATGAGAGCAAGCCGTTTACTCTTCTCGACCTCCGCCTCCATCTCTTTCATTGCCGTCAGATCCCGAAATATCCAGATCTGTCCGATATCCTCCTCCCTTCTCTGCCTGAGAGACGACAGTGAAAACCCCACAATCATGGACTTCCCTTCTCGAGAAACAACTGTCAGTTCTCTTGGCTTCGCATCATCCTGCTGCTGTGTCATCGCAGCCGTGATACCGGGGAAGATATCGTCCACCGGCCGGCCTACCGCCTCATGGTATCGATAGCCGCTGATTCCTTCCGCGGCCCGGTTGAACGATCTGATCATGCCATTAAGATCAGTGGTCATAATACCCGCTTCAACTGACTCGATGATGCTTCGATGAAGGAGATCGAGGCGGTCGAAGGCGCTTACCTTCTCGGAGAGAAGCATCCGGGTTTTTTTCTCCCGTTCAACGACGAAACTCGCCAGGAAGGCAATAATATAAAACGAGATGATATAAATGAATATCCGGGAGAACACATAGCCGGCGGAGAACGAATAGGGGGACCCGACGCTGTAGAGAGGATGGATAACCTGATAGAACTCGAGATCGAGGAGCAGCCCGTAGAGGATGCTGCTGACCGAGGCGATGAGAATGCCGCCGTTCCGCCCAAGAAACAGAACGGTATAGATAATCACCAGGGAATAAAACGTCGAGTAAACACTGTCGATGCCACCGGTGACATATACCAGAACCGTTATCAGCATGACATCGCAAATACTTTGAATATTTATGTTTACTGCCGCATTCTTGACCCGTTTGAACAGGAGTGCATAAAAAACGGAAAGCCCGTAAGTAATCCCGATGATGGAGTAAACGGAGACAAGCGACGCCGTCGAAAGTGATTCAGTCCCCTTTACCTGGATGAACGCGGCAACCGTGAGCAGAAACGTCGTGATCGCCACACGGGCAAAGAGCAGCCCCCAGATTCGTGAATCAGCCTGTTCATCCGCGGAGCCGTCTCGCTCTGTCATCTCCTGCGGCTGCGCATTATCGTCTATCGGCACCGGCATGGCACATATCCTAATGATCTTTTCAAAAGACTGTTGTGAACCCAACCGTGACGGATTCATCAGCGGTTCGGCATAAAACACATTGTACAATCAATTACATATACATAAAAATGGTGCGGCATACAATAAAAACCCTCACAGTGCTGCTCCTTCTTATATATAAATCTATTGACAGAGCATACATTTTCTCTGATAAATGCAACAAAGAAACAGACTCACCGCATTACCGAATCCGATGGACGCTGACGGCCGTCCGGCACTCACGTATCGACCGGACGGGACTATTCTCACGCCCTTAGCGGTGCCTTTATCGGACATAAAACGGTTCCTCATCAACAAATAAGATTCATCATTTCAAGAATGTCCCGGTGATATATGGTGCAGCGGCCTCTTCTTCCTCTTCTCTTTTCCCTCGCGGGAGGCATAGCCTTCGGCAGCCACTTCTCCATTCCCGATCTTCCCGTTTTCCTGGTTCTGTGCACCGCCCTTGTGATCATGATCATTTCAGCCGTGGTAAAACAAGACAAAATTCTTGCCGGGACAATACTTTTCTCTCTTTTTGCCGTCGGGGTCCTTCACATTAATCTTTATCTCTATACCGAACCGGGGGGAAACCATATCTCCCGTTTTGCCGACGGAGAATCTCTCTCGGTCCAGGGATTAATATCCGAGAATCCCCGGGTTCGCTCTGACGGAACGGATCTCACCGTCTCGGCATATCATATATTCAGAAACGGGTGCACCATACCGGTCCACGGGAAGATCCTGCTTTCGCTCAAGGGGAGCAACCGTTCCTTCGTGTACGGAAACATTATCAGGGCGAAAACACGGCTGAGAAAACCCCGTAACTTCCAGAATCCCGGCGGCTTCGATTATGTCCGATACCTCCGATACCGGCAGATCCTGGCACGGGGTTTCGTGGATACGCCCCTTAAGATAGTGCTTATTCGAGAGCATGCGGGCAACCCACTGAAGGCCCGGCTCGAGCGATTCAGATCATCGCTCGGTGATCTCATACGGAACGCGCAACCTGGCGATGACGGAACGATTCTTCAGGCACTCCTCCTTGGTGAGAAAGGAGAAATTCCCAAACGAATTATTGAAAACTTTCAGAAGGCGGGAGTAGCCCATGTCCTCGCCATATCGGGTCTGCACGTGGGCATTATCGCTTTTTTATCAGCCTTCTTTATAAGGAAGATTCTCTCGGCATTTCCCTCCCTTCTTCTCAGGTTTAACGTGAATATCATGTCGGCGCTCATATCATTCATACCCATACTTTTCTACGCCTTCATCGCAGGCTTCGGAATATCGACAGTCCGGGCAACCATCATGATCCTCACCTTTCTTGTCGCCATCTCTCTCGGCAGGAAGGGGGATCTCCTGACGACACTGGTGCTCGCGGCGTTCATTATTCTCGTATTTTCTCCCGTTTCGCTCTTTGACGTCTCGTTTCAGCTTTCCTTCTCCGCGGTGGCAGCTATCCTGATCATCACGCCGAGAGTGGTTCCCCTGTTTCATCGCCTGGAAGAAAGCACAGGAAAGACAAAACCGTCGGCGCTTCAAAAGATATGGCACACTGCGGCGGTCTTTATCGTAGTGTCTCTTGCGGCAACTGTCGGCACACTCCCCCTGACAGCCCTCTACTTCAACAGGATTTCAGTTGTTACCATTGCATCAAATGTCATTGTCATTCCCATCATCGGTTTTATTGTGCTTCCACTTGGCATACTGTCCATAGCGGTTGCGCCCGTTGCTCCGTCACTCTCAATCATCCTCATCCAACCCATTTCGCGCTTCGTTCATATATGCACTATCTGCATCGACTATCTCGCGTCACTGCCATACTCATCGTTCACGGTAACGACGCCGACACACTTAGAAATCATCGCTTTCTACGGTTGTATCATTCTCGGCGCTCTCGCGGTTGACACGATTCGAACGCCGCCGTTAAATAATCACGGCGTCACATCGAAGCTCAAACGCTTGCTGATAGGCAGTTCGTTGGCCTGCCTTATCCTGTTTTTCGTCTGCGATACCGTCTATGTCACGGTGGGCATCCCGGAAAGAGGTGTTGTAAAGGCAACCTTTCTCGATGTTGGAAAGGGGAATTCGGCATTCATTACCTATCCCCGGGGAACAACCATGCTGATAGACGGCGGCGGTTTCTATTACAGCAATTTTGATGTGGGGAAGTACATCGTCGCTCCGTTCCTGTGGCACGAGCGGATAAAAAAGATCGATATCGTCGTGCTCACCCATCCTCACCAGGACCATTTGAACGGGCTTCTGTATGTGATGAATCATTTTGATGTAAAGGAGGTCTGGACTAATGGCGAGACGGCATCAATTGAACCGTACGAACTGTTCAGGAAGATAATTCACGACAACAACATACCACACCGGGTCGTCAGCGCCATGACGCCGCCCATGACCATCGACGGCGTGGCCGTCAGTATCCTCAGCCCTCCGAAGGGAATTACGGAAGAAGACATGGCACTGACCGGTCATGATACCAACGACAGCGCTCTTGTCATGAAAATCTCTCTCGGAAGCAGGAGCCTTTTCCTGGCATCGGATATACTTCCCCCGGCAGAAATGAGAATCGCCTTATCTGGAGCTGCGGCGCGAAGCTCCGTCCTCCTTGTGCCCCATCACGGGAGTGCGGCGTCAAGCACGGCTCCATTCATATCGGCGGTAAACCCGGACTATGCCGCTATCAGTTGCGGGGATGGTGCCGTGCACCGCCACGCATATAGAGAAGTAACGGCCCGATACCAAGCGGCTGGAGCAAAAATATACAGCACCGGCGTGAACGGTGCCGTAACCGTGAAAACGGATGGAAAGGACATGACCGTTTCCTCTCAGCTGCAGACACCGGACGCTCATGACTGATTATCCCTTGAAAGTACACCGGTCATTGGATCGGGACACCCACTTGAGCTACTGTTTTTTGCACTGCCGGACCGGCCTGCCGGATCTTCCCTGACAGGATGGACGTGTGTGAACTCATCAAATTTCACTCCCGTTCATATATAGTGTTGCCTTTCGACATGATCTGTGGTATCAGTCGCTGTTTAATATAATGATATTAAAAAGATTTTATTGATGTGAGTGTTATGGAAAAGATTACCGCTGTACGGGGGTTCAAGGATATTCTCCCCGGTGAAACAGAGAAGTGGCGTTTCGTGGAAAATAAGGCCCGGGAAATCTTCGCCGATTTCGGCATCCGTGAAATCAAGATCCCCATTCTCGAAAAAACCGAACTGTTCGCCAGAGGCATCGGAGAAACAACGGACATCGTGGAAAAAGAGATGTATACCTTCCGCGACCGGGGAAATGAATACCTGACACTCCGCCCCGAGGCGACGGCATCGGTGATCCGGGCTTATATCGAACACAATATGCACCTCAACGAACAGCTGTCACGGCTTTTCACCATCGGTCCCATGTTCAGGCGGGAACGGCCTCAGAAGGGACGGTTCAGGCAGGTTCACCAGATTAACGTGGAATTTATCGGAGGAAACGATCCCCGGATCGACGCCGAACTCATGATCATGCTCGTCACGTTTCTCTCATCCGTGGGCCTGACCAACGTGAGGCTTGAGATAAATTCCCTGGGGTGCCCGGCGTGCCGCTCATCGTTCAGGGGAACGGTTATCGATTTCCTCAGAGGAAAAGAAGAGTGCCTCTGCCCCGACTGCCGGCGGCGGCTCGACACGAATCCGCTTAGAATCTTCGACTGCAAGGTCGAGTCATGCCAGGAAACCATCTCGTCGGCGCCGGTTATTCTGGACTTCATCTGTGATACCTGCAGGAACCACTTTGAGAACACCAAGCGTTATCTGACCATGTTCGACATATCCTTTTCAGTGAATCCGAGGATGGTCCGCGGCCTCGATTATTACACCCAGACTGCATTTGAAGTCATCACAGAATCCCTGGGGGCTCAGAACGCCGTCGCCGGCGGAGGCCGCTATGACGGCCTTGTCAAAGACCTCGGTGGCGAAGACATTCCGGGAGTGGGATTCGCCATCGGTTTCGAGCGCCTCGTTTCAATGATTCCCGGAGACGACGATGATTTTATTGACCACCCCCATATTTTTATTGCCGCCCTCGGCGAAGAAGCGACGGATTATGCCTTTACCCTCTCCAACAGGTTTCGCCTGACCGGCATCAGGGCAGAAATGGACTTTACCGGCAAGAGCCTGAAGAGCCAGATGAAACGGTCAAACAAGGTGAACGCCCGTTACACGCTGATCATCGGAACCAAAGAACTGGAGGAACGACAGGCCCCTCTTCGGAACATGCGGACGGGGGAGCAGCAGTCATTGTCACTTGAAACCATTGATGGAGTCATTCATGAATTCACTAATCTCCTGTCAGCAGAGACAATAACCGCAGGCTGAAGAGCGATCCGGATAAATAAAAGTGCGAGGTACGAAATTGTCACGCTTTATAACAGAACTGAAACGAACACATTACTGCGGCGACCTGAGAACCACTCACGAAGGAAGCGAAGTCGTTCTCATGGGCTGGGTTCACC
>JAFGWZ010000283.1 GCA_016936905.1 Deltaproteobacteria bacterium
CCATCATCGGGAAGGGATGAGGCCCCACCACCGAGCCGATGGCGTAGAACTGGGTGACCGGGTCACCGAGATAGGCATCAAAGGCGTCGTCAACGGCGTCCTTCAGCGTTTTCGTGCCCCGTGTAACCGGAACGACCCGCGCTCCGAGGATTTTCATCCTGATCACGTTCGGGTGCTCCTTGACGATATCGATTTCACCCATGTATATGTCACATTTAAGACCGACCAGGGCCGCCGCGGTCGCCAGCGCCACCCCGTGTTGTCCCGCCCCCGTTTCGGCGATGAGGGTTTTCTTTCCCATTTTCTTCGCGAGAAGGGCTTCCCCGAGACAGTGATTAATCTTGTGAGCCCCCGTATGGTTCAAATCCTCCCGCTTGAAGTAGATCTGCGCCCCGCCCATCTTCTCGGAGAGTCTCCGGGCGTGGAAAACAGGACTGGGGCGTCCCACATAATGCTGATAGAGCGATTGAAGTTCCGACAGAAAGCCTTCTTCATTCTTGATCTTCATGTAGGCGTCGGTGATTTCATCGAGCACCGCCTGAAGCTGGGGCGGAACGAAACTGCCGCCGTATGGTCCGAAATACCCCTTGTCATCGGGGAGCTGCATCGATTTCATAGGTGATGTCATGTCAGTCTTTCCCTCCATAGTACGCGTCGAGTATTTTTTTTGTAAACGAGCTTTCCTTTTTCAACAGCTTTGATCCCCTGGTTATCTTACAGAGGCTGATGCGGTGCCGGGCGGCTATCTGCCGCTGGGAACAGCCTTCATGCAGTTCTTTGAGCAACTGCCATCTCAGGGCAAGATCGTTCAATTCCCTGGGGCTGAAAATCTCCCGGCAGAATGTTTCCATCTCTCCGGGATCTCTTATTTCAGCGAATACCTTGAGAATATCGAGATGCCTGTCCATGGCCGCCCCCTGTTTCTATCGGGAGAAACACTTAAACGACTGCGATGACAATGTCAACTCTTATTTGGGGAAAAATGGCGGGCTATCAAAAAAAAGGGGGCTAACTCTCCAGGCTGTAAAGACGTTTCGTGTTCTCAGTGGTTGCGCCGGCCACCTCCGACAGGGACAGTCCCCTGATACGGGCCGTTTCTCCTGCCGTTATGATGACATCGACGGGCCGGGATTCCTTTCCCTGGTACTCGACGGGGCAGTCCGTTTCCAGGAGGATCCTTTCGAGGGGTGCCGCGGCGACGGCAGCCTGATGAGGCGGACTGTACTGCAGTGCGGGGGTGGCCGAAATGTGGTATCCCGCGTCGACGATCTCATCGAGGAGTTCGAGGGTTCCGGTGTACCAGTGAAAAACGGCCCTCCTCACGCCGCCGTGGGTGATCATTGAGAAAACCCGCTGATGCGAGTAGCGACAGTGAAGGATGAGGATTTTATCATACCTGGCCGCGAGGGAGATGATCTCCCGGAACACCTCCCGCTGAAGATCTTTCTTGACCCGTGCCTTGTAATCGAGCCCCACTTCTCCGAGAGCGATACACCGGTGTATATTGTCCTCAAGAAACAACAAGGTGTCGTCGATCGTATCCCTCTGTATTTCCCAAGGGTGGAACCCTATCGCGGGAACGACAAATCCCGGGTACTCTTCCGCAAGTTCCAGGATCCGGCGATTCGACGCCAGGTCCATCCCCACGCCAACGACCTTCGTCACTCCCGCGTCCCGGGCCCGGGCGAAATCCCCGGGAACATCAACTAATTCATTAAGATGGGCATGGCCGTCGATAAGTTCTATATGGTCGTTCATCGTTTGAAGAGAGATTCCAGTTTCGATTTTGTGTCGGCGGTGCTCTCTTTTGCCGTTGTTGCGACGGCAGTTTCACGAAACACGAAATATTCGCAGAAATTGCTTCGTTCTTTGTCCACGACACGCTCCGCCTGCGGTTCATGGCACTGGTTATAGGCACCGGGGTCGTAAAACCGGCAGTTGAGACAGGCCCGGAGGTCGGCACCGCACCGGGGACAGGTGGCCCCTCGCCCCATCGTGCCGGTGATGTCCAGTTCCATTTTGCACTTCGAGCATCGTTTCATGAGCGCACCCCGTATAAAGCCGGTTACCGTAGAAAACCCGTCCCCAGATAACCCATGATGAGACACATGAGGGTAAGAAAATGGACCTTTATGGTGGCGAGGTTGGCCGGGGCCATCGCCAACCTGTTCATATAATTTTTCATAAGGACACGAAAGGCCGAAACGGCGACCGGTACGGAGAGAAGCCCCAGCAAAACGCCGGGGGAGGTCGCCCGGGTCCACGCGGCGATGATGATCGTTCCATATGCCCCGATCAGTCCGGCGGCGTACAGCCCGATGCCCGCCACTCTGCCGAACCGTGCGACAAGATTCATCTTTCCCGCATTTCGGTCCTCTTCATAGTCGGGAATCTCATTGATGACGATCATCGACCACATGAGAAATCCCGGAACCAGGGAAATGATAAATGGCTCCCGGCCGAGGGATGTCGTCTGAACATAATAGGCCCCGAGGCAGATCACCGGTCCGAAATTGATGAGAAGCCCCAGTTCGCCAAACCCCCGGTACCCGTATTTGACAGGCGGCATGGTGTAAAGGACCGACGAAGCAACGCCGATTGCCGCAAAGACAAGGATCGCCCATCCGACGGCAACGGTCAGATAAAGAGCAATGATACCGGTCACGATGAAACAGAGAATCGAAGCGGCGAACACGTAACCGACAGGCAGGAGTTCTTCCGTAAGCACTCCGCTTCCCCCGGTATAGGGGTTTTTCTCACCGCCACGGGACTGATCGACGGCGTGGCGGTAGTCGAAGACGTCGTCAATCATGTTGAGGCCCATGTGGTTTATTGAGACGCCGATGACGACGAGGACAAAATACCAGGGGTGGAATGTTTCCCCGGTGGCCCATGCGATGACGCTCCCCAGCACGGCGGGGAAAATGCTGGTGGGAATATAATGGATCCGGAACGCCTGCATCCATGCCGACAGGATACCGTCCCGTTCCCGACGCGACGTGCCGGCTGCCCGTGCCTTTAACGCCATGCGCATCCCTTTCGCTTATTTCATGGCAAGGAACCGGTTCCATGTGGCGACGTGGTGCTTCTCGTCATTCCAGTCCC